>DDBM01000199.1 GCA_002333125.1 Moraxellaceae bacterium UBA2032
CCTGCTTGAATGACTTTGCTCTCACCAACAGCAATACGATAATCCAAGCCTACTTTTTGTCCATCAACAAATACCACACCGCGTGTTAATACGTCTTTAGCACCCGCCGCGTTTTTAACTAAACTTGCTTTATTTAATACTGCACTAATAGGTAAGTCGCTTGTCCCCTGCTCTACCATTACGATAACTTCTGGCACGTCATCAGGGATATCACCGTAGTTTAAGGCATTACCTGCACCTTTATGGGCTGTGACTGCCGCTTGAGCATCGTGAAAACGAGTGATGATTTCTTCAGCTAAGATTTTTTTAATCTCTTGTGGGTTACGGCCTTGTGCTATCTCTTGTAAAAATTGATTTACTTCACTCATCGGTCTAAAACTTAATAATTCAAAATAACGTGTAATTAAACTATCGGGCATAGACAGGATTTTTTGATACATTTCACCTGCGCTATCACTCACCCCAATATAATTTCCTAAAGATTTAGACATTTTTTGTACACCGTCTAAACCTTCTAAAATAGGTAAAGTCAAACAAATTTGGGCTGCTTGGCCATAACGCCCTTGCAAAGTACGCCCCATAAGTAAATTGAATTTTTGGTCAGTGCCGCCTAACTCAACATCAGCCTCAAGCGCAACGGAGTCGTAACCTTGCAATAAGGGGTATAAAAACTCGTGAATAGCAATCGGTTGTTGATTGGCGTAACGTTTAGAAAAATCGTCACGCTCCATCATCCGAGTGACTGTATATTGTGCAGCAAGTTGAATTAAATCAGCCGCCGATTTTTGCCCCATCCATTCGGAATTAAATACGACGCGAGTTTTTTGTGGGTCTAAAATTTTAAAGACTTGCTCTTGGTAGCTTTTGGCGTTTTCTTTGACTTGTTCTTGGGTTAGTGGTTTACGGGTAACATTTTTACCTGTTGGGTCGCCAATCATGCCTGTAAAATCACCAATTAGAAAAATGACTTCGTGACCTAAATCTTGAAATACCCGTAACTTATTGATTAAAACGGTATGACCTAAATGTAAATCGGGGGCAGTTGGGTCAAAACCTGCTTTAATACGCAGAGGACGACCTTCTTTTAGTTTGGCTAATAATTCGCTTTCTTGAATAATTTCTTCGGTGCCACGCTTGATAAGCTCAAGTTGCTGTTCTGCTGTCATCATATTATTTGCTACGCTTAGAGAAATGAAAATGAAATTGGTATGTATTTTAATGAGAAATGAGCAATGAATGAAATTTATTTAGGACTTATGTCTGGTACAAGTTTGGATGCCGTTGATGCCGTGGCTGTTTTATGTGCTCAAAATGGAACAATACAGCTATTAGGTACACATTCTTTAGCTTTACCAGAACAGCTACGGGCTGACATTTTAACACTCACGCAACCCCATGATAACGAAATTGAGCGTTTAGGTGCAGTCGATAATAAATTGGGTCAGTTATTTGCTGAATGCGCTAATCAATTATTAAGCAAACTCGCTTTATCGGCTACTGATATTAAAGCCATTGGAAGTCATGGCCAGACGATTCGTCACCGTCCTTATGCAAAAATGCCTTTTACGCTACAAATCACTGACCCCAATATGATTGCAGAAAAAACAGGCATTACAGTCGTTGCAGATTTTAGGCGGCGTGATGTGGCCGCAGGAGGACAAGGTGCACCTTTAGTGCCTGCTTTTCATGAGGCTATTTTACACACCAACGAGAAAAATCGCGTGGTATTAAATTTAGGTGGTATGGCCAATATTACGATTTTACCTGCCGATGACAATCAAGCTGTTTATGGTTATGACACGGGTCCTGCCAATGTATTGATGGATGCTTGGTGTCAAAAAAACTTACAACAAGCGTATGATAAAAACGGCGCATGGGCAGCAAGTGGCAAGGTTAATAATAATTTATTAATGGAGATGTTGGCGCATCCTTTTTTTGCCAAAACGCCTCCCAAAAGTACAGGCCGTGAAGACTTTCATGTAGATTGGCTTACTAAATTTTTGGATTATGGCTATACCAATGTATTAGCAGAGGATGTGCAAGCGACTTTATTGGCATTAACAGCGCAATCGATAGCTGACGCAGTCATACAAACTGATTTTAAGACAGGGGAGCTATGGCTTTGTGGTGGTGGAGCTTACAACCAAGCTTTATGGCAATTATTAGCCAAAAAACTGCCTCATTTTAGCCTACACTCTACAGAAGAAATTGGCATAGCTCCTTGTTGGATTGAAGCCAGTGCCTTTGCATGGTTAGCCAAACAAACATTACAAGGATTAAGTGGCAATTTACCTGCTGTGACAGGCGCAGCAGGTAAACGTATTTTGGGTGGTATTTTTCAGGCTTAATTAAACCGAGAATGACGAACCACAGCCACAGGTTGTGGTGGCATTGGGGTTTTTGATGATAAAACGAGAACCTTCTAAACCTTCAACATAGTCAACTTCGGAGCCAACTAAATATTGAAAACTTAAAGAGTCAACCAACATAGTGACATCTTCATTAAGGAATAATGAATCGGTTTCGTTGGTATTTTCATCAAAGGTAAAACCATAAGAAAAACCAGAGCAGCCACCGCCTGTAATATAAACACGCAGTTTTAAATTAGGATTGGCCTCTCCTTCGCGTAATTTACGCACTTTAGCCGCTGCACGATCGGTTAGCATCATGGCTTGAGCGAGCTCAGACATTATATCGCCTCTATACTTGGTAGTTGACTAAATCACTAAGGTATTATCTAAGTATTAGCATCATACGTCAATCATTGCAAAAAACAAAAAGCCCAGCCTAAGCTGAGCTTTTTATTAAAGAACAATCTAAATAAGATTATTCGTCTTTTAATGCACACTCAAAACTTGCTGGATCGTGTTTGCAACGAACACGTTTAAGTAAGCTCAACATTTTTTTGTCATAAATACCTTCGGCTGCTAAAGAAATACGTGACTCACGCATTAATTTAATATAACCAGGCTTATCGGCTTCAAGCACATCCATCCAATATTTAGCAGGAATGTCTTTTTCGGTTTTTTCGATGTTTTTGAACGCTTTATCTACTTGCGTAGCAACGTACTCACGGCTCTTTTGACCAAAACCTGCTGGGAATTTTTTAGGATTGATAATCACGTTACCCGTAATTTGTACGATAGGGAAACGTATAATTGCTCCCTTAGTACCTAAACCTTTGTATAACTCTAAAGGCTTGATNNTGATATCAGAAGCAACAGGTTGTGCGCCAATTTTTTGCACCATTTTCGCTTGTGACTTGTCGTAATCTAATACGGCAATTTTTTTACCAGAAACTTTAGACAAGTTGTTGATAGCACGATCATTAACTAATAAATAACCTGCACCTAAAGGCATTACACCCACAACTTCGTAAGCACCACTCACCATATAAGGTGCCATTTTAGTGTTACTCAATAAAGTCAACACATCACGCATTTGAGCATAAGTAGTAATTGCACCTATCGAGTCAATACTACCTGTAAAGGTATTAAATTGACGACCGCGCAAACCCGTTAAGCTCACTGCATCACATTGACCTGCTTTAAAGTCTTCAGCAGCAATACGCTCATCGGTGTAAGGCTTTAAGTCGACATCTGCACCCCATTTAGCAGCCGCTAAGGAGTAGTCTTTCATCATGGCGTAAACGTCACCGCCTGTGCCTAATAAATCGAACACGCAGAGTGTTTGTTTAGCATGAGCTGCTGAGCTGAATGCTACGCTTGCTGTGACAATAGCCGCAGCCAAAATGTTGGTTTTTTTCATGGTATACCCTTAGTCGCTGGTTTTTTGAACATATCGAGTCACACTTTATCTAAAGTGTTTTTCTTCTTTAAGTTTGTAATACAACTAAAGATTCGGACTCTATTATTAAACAAAAGATTGTGACAGATAATCTGTTAGTAAGGATTTTACTGTTTTATACAATCTTATGTCTGTTTGTTTTGTATATAGATTACATATTTATAAGGCGATGATGTAGCTATTCTACGTTTTTAACAAGTATTTTGTAAGTTTTTACACAAAAAAAGGGTGGCAGTGTGCCACCCCAAAAGAGGGTTCTTTACAAACCACCTAAAGCTAACACCTTCTTGTGTAGGCTTAAGAATTCTCTTTTAAAAAAGCAATTAAGCCGCTTTACGCTTTTCACCAGCAGCAACTAAGTCGCCAAACAGCTTCTCAGCATCTACTTTTAACTTGTCAGCTTCAACTTTGAAAGTTTCAACTAAACCTACAGCAACTAACACAACTTTTTTGTCGTTAGCAGCTTGTTCGCCACGAGCAGCTTGACCAGCAGCAACTAATTTATCTAATTGCTTTTGGCTTTCTTGTTCAACTTTAGCAACAACGGCTTCTACTTTAGATACCACACCCAAACTAGCCAAAGTCACTTGATTGCCCAATTCTTTAACACGTTCAGCTAATGTTGCTTCTACTTGAGTTTCTGCAACTGCAACGTCTTTTAACTCGCCCATGACTATCTCCAAAAAAATTTAATGCCCTGAATTCAGAATTTATATAATCATCAGATGATATAAAAACAGATATAAATCCTGACTTTGCTACTTGGTATCGGTGATACTGGGCAGCTCTTGGGGGCGATTATAAAGAGAGTATCTTGGCAAAAAACATAAAAACTGTTCTACAAAAGGACAAGGTTGATAATATTTACCCAAAAAATATAAAAACTCTATAAACGGCCAATGATTAAGCCATCTTTAATGATTTAGCAATGCCATTTTATTAGGTAAACAGGCAGCAACTTGGGCAATGCGCGTTTGTAGTGCTTGATATGTGGAGGCGGTGACGGTGATATGACCTAGCTTACGCCCCGCTCTTTCGGTTTTACCGTAAAGATGCAAATGCGTTTCGGGGATGGCTAAAATGGCGGCGGTGTTGGGATGTTGGCCAATAATATTAATCATGGCACTAGGGCGTAGTTCATCGGTTACACCCAAAGGCAAACCTGCCACAGCACGCATGTGGTTTTCAAATTGCGAACAGACCGCCCCCTCAATACTCCAATGACCTGAGTTATGGACACGCGGTGCTGTTTCGTTGGCATATAAACCACTTAATGTTTGAAATAGCTCTAAGGTTAATACCCCAACATGATTTAATTCATGCAAAATTTGGGTGATGTACTGCTCGGCTTGGGCTTGAATTTGTGGGCTTACTTGCGGAGCAGGCACGATTGAATGCGACAAAATACCTTGATAGTGGGTATTCCATGCTAAAGGATAACACTGTGTTTCGCCTGTTTGACTACGCACTGCAATAATGGATAACTCTCGCTCAAAGCTAATAAATGCTTCTGCAATAAGTGGTGCGCCTGCTTGTAACTCTGACCATGCTTGGGCAACTTGTGTGGCATCACGAATCACGAACTGACCTTTGCCATCGTAACCACCCATTGTTGTTTTAATCACTAATGGCAAGCCAAGTACAGCAACTGCTTGGGTTAAATCGGCTTGATTATGCACTTCATGGTAAGCAGCGGCAGGAATGTTTAAGCATTGAAATAGCTTTTTTTCGTTGATGCGATTTTGAGACACTGCTAATGATTTTACACTAGGATAAACAGGTTTTTTGGCGGCGATATATTCGACCCATGCCACAGGAATATTTTCAAATTCGTAGGTAAACACATCGGCACTGGCAATAAAGGCATCTAAACTGGCTTGGCTTGCGTCTTTATCACCATAAAGTTGGCCTAAAGGCGCAGAAGGACAGTCTTGTGCCGCTTCATAAAAACTAAAACGCAAGTTAAACGGATAACCTGCCAATGCCATCATACGGCCTAATTGGCCGCCACCAAAAATACCGATTTTCATGCTACAACCCCAGGAATAGGATTTGCTAATACTTTGTCGGTTTGTTGCTGTCTAAAATCGTCTATTGCTTGTAAAAACTGTGGATACTGCGCGGCCAAAATTTGCGTTGCTAAGATTCCAGCATTGGTTGCACCTGCTTTACCAATCGCTAAAGTGGCAACTGGCACACCTGCGGGCATTTGCACAATGGACAATAAAGAGTCTAAGCCATTGAGTGCTTGAGACTGAACGGGTACACCCAAGACAGGCAACGAGGTTTTAGAGGCACACATACCCGGTAAGTGTGCGGCACCGCCTGCACCTGCAATAATCACTTGAATGCCACGACTACGCGCTGCATCAGCATAGGCAAACAGTTTATCGGGTGTACGATGTGCAGAAATAACTTCGGCTTCAAATGGCACACCTAATGCCGTTAACACATCAGCGGCGTGTTGCATGGTTGCCCAATCAGATTGTGAACCCATAATAATACCGACTAAGGGTGTTGCCGCAGATGCTGTCATGACCAAGTTTCTCGTGGAATGAGTTCATGTGTACTAAAAAGAATCAACACAAAAACCCTAATAGATTAGAAAAGCCGACTATTTTGGCTGAATAATGCAGCAAGGCCAAGTGTTTGCTTAATTTTTTTGCACTTTATTGTTGTTTTTGGCTTATTAAGCTCTAAACATAAAATAAACCGCGCCTAATAAGCATAATCCTGCATAAACATAGTCTATTTTAAAAGGCTCTTTAAGATATAACAGCGCAAAAGGCACAAACACACTTAAGGTAATCACTTCTTGAATAATTTTAAGTTGTGCAACACTTAACACCGTATGGCCAATACGATTGGCAGGCACCATCAA
Source organism: Moraxellaceae bacterium UBA2032 (assembly GCA_002333125.1). GTDB lineage: Bacteria > Pseudomonadota > Gammaproteobacteria > Pseudomonadales > Moraxellaceae > Agitococcus. Next base: position 6,689 of record DDBM01000199.1, read on the forward strand.
CATATATTCAAAAAAGGCAATACACCAACTCAGTAAGGCAGCAATCAGCCATGATTTATCTTGTAGATTTTTAAGGTGACCATACCATGCAAAGGTCATAAATATATTAGAGCAAATCAATAACAAAATGGTTTGAATCACAACAGGCATAAATAACAACTCAAAAACTAAAAACAGTCACGAATTTATACTGCATTGGGGCGTGGTCTTTGCGACAATAGCGCAAATTTACGTTGATATGATATTTGATTATGAAAGCCCTCGTTTTATTGTTTTGGCAGATGTTGCGTTTTAAACGTAATCCCGAAGATGCACCCTATTCCGCCCCTTTACTGTTAGTAATTATTGCTATCAATTTTGTGCTTGCGGCAACAGCACAAGCGGTTGGCCGTCCCTCACAATTAAATATTGCTATTTTTAGTCCTATTATTGCGATTGGAGTAGAGCTACTTTTTGTCTATCTATTACTTCAGCTTAAAAACTTAAATGCACGATTTATACAAACCGAAATTAGTGTTTTAGCTTGCGACACCTTATTGACTTTAGCTGCCCTCCCTTTGCTTATTATTAGTATTAACTTACCTGACAAATCGCCATTGCTAGGATTTTTAGGCTTATTTGAATTATGCCTAGTTATTTGGGGCATTATGGTACGTGGCTTTATTTATCATAAAGCCTTAAACATTAGTCCATTTTTAGCTAACACTTTAGCTTTTTTACTGTTGATGGTTAGCCTGTCTATTACCGTTAAAGTATTTCCCGAACTTTTAGCCGAAGCGACTGCCGCTGCCGCTCAAACTACACCGTCTCGTTAAGGATATTTTATGCATATTCATATTTTAGGTATTTGTGGCACTTTTATGGGGTCGTTGGCTGTGTTGGCTAAAAACTTAGGCCATACCGTAACGGGCAGTGATGCCAATGTTTATCCACCTATGAGCACCCAACTTGAAGCCCAAGGCATTAGCTTGATGCAAGGCTATGAACCCGAACATTTACAACCACGCCCCGATTTAGTGATTGTGGGCAATGCCATGAAGCGCGGCATACCTGCGGTAGAATATGTATTAAATGAAGGTATACCTTATACTTCGGGCCCACAATGGTTAGCGCAATATGTGTTGCAAGGCAAACACGTGTTAGCAGTAGCGGGTACACACGGCAAAACCACAACCTCTACCATGTTAGCGTGGATTTTAGAACAAGCAGGATTAGAGACAGGTTTTTTGATTGGTGGTGTGCCTAAGGGTTTTGAAGCCAGCGCACGTTTGGGCAGTGGTAAATATTTTGTGGTAGAAGCTGATGAATATGATTCTGCTTTTTTTGATAAACGCTCTAAATTTGTGCATTACGCGCCTAAAACCGCCATTTTAAATAATTTAGAATTTGACCATGCCGATATTTTTGACGATTTAGCGGCGATTCAAAAACAATTTCATCATTTAGTCAGAACTATTCCTAGCACAGGCAAAATTATTGTGCCTGCTAATGACAACAACTTAAAAGAGACTTTAGCCAAAGGCTGTTGGACTCCGATTGAAACCACAGGTATTCAACCCACAAACAGTGATTGGCAAGCGCAATTATTAAGTGACGATGGCTCACATTTTGCAGTGCTGTATCAAGGTCAAACCCAAGGTGAAGTGCAATGGGGTATGACGGGGCAACACAGTGTTTATAATGGTATTGCTGCAATTGCTGCGGCTCACCATGTAGGTGTGGATATTAAAACGGCCTGTGATGCACTGACTGCATTTGATGGCGTTAAGCGTCGTATGGAATTAATTGGCGAAGTAAATAACATTAGTGTTTATGACGATTTTGCTCATCACCCTACCGCTATTAAAACCACACTCGAAGGCTTACGCAAAAAAGTCGGTAGCCGTAAAATTTGGGCGATAATTGAGCCACGCTCCAATACGATGCGTATGGGAACACACAAAGACAATTTAGCGCAATCTGCTAACGATGCTGACCAAGTGATTTGGTATCAACNNGAAGTATCTAGCCAAGTGCAGTCAGGAGATGCGATTGTGATTATGTCTAACGGTGGTTTTGGTGGGATTCATACTAAGTTAGTGAATGCTTTAAAGGCTAGGTTTGGTTAATTGTTTATGGCTGATACAGTTGTATCAGCCATTATTTTGGCTAATAATTTAGGGGCATAGTCATCAACCAGTGATAATACCCACTCCTGTTTCATACGCAGCTCTTTTTGCGCCACTCGTTTATAAACAGCTGGCTTTTTAAGTATATCTTGTAATGCTTTAATTAAATCAGGTATGACCACCTTTTGACCATAATGGCTTTCTGCCGCAATAATGGCCTCTTGAGGAATATTACCCCAAGTACGATACATGGCTAAAATATCAAAAATATCTTTAAAAGGTTCGGTTAGTTTTCTGTCTGAATTAGCTAATAATTTGGTATAAAAACAAGTGGCTTGATTTAAAAAAGGCACAGGAAATTTTGCTAAATTACTTTCAAAACCCAAATCATAATCATCAAAGCTCACAAATTCCAATTTTATAATTGTGTTTTTAATTTTGATTAAGGTACGCACTGCGTCTCTATCGGCACGAATTTCTCGTACATAGTTAAAGTCTTGTTTTACTAACTGCCCTAAGGTGTTATTGGTGATTTGCTCACGCACTGCTCGATAGGCGGCTTTATTAGGACACAAAAAATCAATGTCGATAGACTCACGAAACTCATCTAACTCCAAAGCGATTCTTGTTCCACCACCAAAAATTATATGATGTGCTAACAAATAGTCTGCATTAAAGTTTTGTAGTGCCAGTGCGATGTGTTGATGATGCTCAATATGATAATTTTGCATTTAAATCGCTGGCATAAAAAAGCCATTTCCAATATTTTTTGTTAATCTTTCAATGAGTTGCTTCTCTTTATCAAGCAATTTTTGCTCATCAATATATGCCCAACGTTTTTCGTAAGTTGCAAAAGCTAATTGGGGGGAAATAAATTTTTGGTGCATATCCCATAATATCTGATTAAGTGCAGGATAATGGCTACGATTAATATTGCCCACAACACTTACACCCCTTAGTAATAGATGATTTTAATCCTAATTCAAAATATCAATAAGTGCAAAAAAAATAAAGGCGCAATTTGCGCCTTTATTTTAACTTTTCAGACTTATGTGATTATCGCTTATTTGTTCACATTGCGCCGTTTTCAACGACTTTATGCTCACAAAACGCGCTAACTGCGGTGCAGTACATAAGTCTATTAAAACAACTTATTTTTTAGCTGCTTCGATAGATTTTAATACTTCGGCTTTAGCAACGTCAGCACCTTCCCAACCTGTTACTTTAACCCACTTACCTGGCTCTAAGGCTTTGTAAGTTTCGAAGAAATGACGAATTTGCTTAATTAACAACTCTGGCAAATCGGTATATTCTTTAACGTTTTTGTAGATTGGGGTTAATTTTTCGTGTGGAACGGCAATTAACTTGGCATCAATACCAGACTCATCTTCCATGTTGAGTTTGCCAACAGGACGGCAACGAATAACCGAACCTGGTGCAACTGGATATGGAGTCACAACCAATACGTCTAAGGCATCGCCATCTTCAGACAAAGTATTTGGAATATAACCATAGTTGGCTGGGTAAAACATCGCTGTACCCATAAAACGGTCAACAAACAACGATTCTGTTTCTTTGTCGATTTCGTATTTGATCGGGTCATGGTTAGCAGGAATTTCGATAACAACATAAATGTCGTGTGGAGCGTCTTTGCCCGGTGGAATATTGTTGTAACTCATGATGTACTCTCGGTGATGAAGCCGACACGCGCAAACGCATCAGTGTTAAAAACGTGAGGTATTATACGCTTGTTACGCCGCTTGCCAACAAACTTTAGATGGCTTAACGGCTAAAGTATAAAATTATTGCACCATTTCTTGTTCGGTAAATAAACCATCAAACAAGATGCTTGATAAATAACGCTCGCCTGAGTCTGGCAATATCACCACAATGGTTTTATCGGCATTTTCGGGTTTAGCGGCTAAACGCGCTGCGGCACATACCGCTGCCCCACACGAAATACCTGCCAAAATACCTTCTTCACGCATTAAACGACGCGCATAGTCAATCGCTTCATCATTACTAATAGTCTCTACCCCATCAACCAAACTCAAATCTAAGTTTTTAGGAATAAAGTTAGCCCCAATACCCTGAATTTTATGAGGCGCAGGCTTGATGTCTTGTCCTGCAAGGGCTTGAGTAATTAAAGGAGAGGCTTCTGGCTCAACCGCTATGGTTTGAATGGCCTTGCCTTGAGTCAATTTAATATAGCGCGACACGCCCGTTAATGTGCCGCCTGTACCTACCCCTGCAACAAAAATATCAATCTCGCCATCGGTATCACGCCAAATTTCGGGGCCTGTGGTGGTTTCGTGAATCGCAGGATTAGCAGGATTTTCGAATTGTTGCGGCAAAAAATACTGTTGCGGATTGCTGGCACGCATTTCTTCGGCTTTATCGACTGCACCTTTCATGCCCTTAGCGGCATCGGTTAGCACGATATTTGCCCCTAGGGCTTTAAGCACTTTGCGGCGTTCTAAACTCATAGAGGCAGGCATCGTCAAGGTAAGTGCATACCCTTTAGCAGCAGCTACAAAAGCCAAAGCAATGCCTGTATTACCCGACGTTGCTTCGATAATTTCCATGCCTGCTTTGAGTTGGCCATCTTTTTCGGCTTGCCAAATCATGTTAGCCCCAATACGGCATTTGACCGAATAGGCAGGATTACGCCCTTCAATTTTGGCATAAACTTTTTGATGGCCATTCACAACCCGATTTAAACGCACTAGAGGCGTATTACCAATAGATAAGGCATTATTGTCATAAATTACTGTCATGATTATTTTCTCTTTTACTTGTACAAAGCGAAGTACATACTTTGGCGAGTTTATGACACACTTGCAACTCTCTTATGAGAGATTATTTTATTAGGAAGATGAAGCATGACTCTGCTGGCACAATCCGCCGTCTTTTTAGGTGCTGCCTTATTTGTTGTACCGCTATGCCATCGTTTTGGCTTGGCGACGGTGTTGGGCTATTTAATTACAGGCATTATTATTGGCCCTAATTTACTCGATTTGGCAGGTGATGCCGAGACGGTGTTACATTTTGCCGAATTTGGCGTGGTGATGCTGTTATTTGTGATTGGTTTAGAACTTGAGCCATCACGTTTATGGGTATTAAGACGCTCCATTTTTATGTTAGGTGGCTTGCAAGTCATGGTCACAGGCATTGGCCTTACAGGTATTGGTGTGTTTTTAGGTTTTGATATAACCACCAGTGCCATTGCGGGCTTTGGTTTGGCGATGTCTTCTACTGCTTTTGTAATGCAATTATTGGCCGAAAAAAAACAACTTACCGCACGTCATGGCCGTGAATCGTTTGCGATTTTACTATTTCAAGATATGGCAGTTATTCCAATGCTGGCTATATTGCCTATTTTATCTGGTACAGGCAGCCAAGAATATAACCTAACTTATTTTGCCAAAGTCATTGGCGTATTTAGCCTATTGATTATTGGTAGCCGCGTGATTATCCGCCCTGTATTTAGATTAATTGCCGCCAGTAAAGCCAACGAATTATTAACGGCGGCGGCACTGTTTATTATTATTGGCATTGCCTTAGTCATGGACACATTAGGGTTATCTATGGCTTTGGGTGCGTTTGTAACAGGGGTATTGTTAGCCGACTCCGAATATCGCCATGAATTAGAAGCCAATATTCAGCCCTTTAAAGGTTTATTATTAGGTTTGTTTTTTATGGCCGTGGGTATGAGTACCGATCTTAATCGTCTGCTGCATGAACCTTTATTAATTATTGGCGGTGCGATTGGGTTAATGAGTCTTAAATTTACGGTATTAGTCTTAATTGGCAAATGGGTTGGTAATCCGTGGAAGACCAGTATTCGTTTAGGGGTGACTTTAGCACAAGGCGGTGAGTTTGCCTTTGTGTTATTTAGCAGTGCCACGAGCTTACGGTTATTGCCTATTGAACTGAGTGACCGTTTAATTTTAATTGTTACTTTGTCGATGGCCTTAACACCACTCGCCTTTTATATATTAGAAAAAATGGTTGAGCCGCGTTGGGTCACTAAAGATAAACGTGTTTTTGATGATATTCATGCTGACGACCACGAAAACCCTGTGGTGATTGCAGGTTTTGGGCGTTTTGGTCAAATTATTGCCCGTGTATTACGGATGCACAAAATTCGCTTTACTGCCTTAGAGGGTGATGCGCGCCAAGTAGACTTTGTGCGGCGTTTTGGTAATAACATTTATTATGGTAATCCAAGCAACATTGAGATGTTACGCGCTGCCAAGCTCGATAAAGCCAAAGTGTTTATTTTAGCGATAGATGATGTGAGTGATTCGATTAGAACCGCGATGCAAGTGCGCCATTATTATCCACATTTAACGATTTTGGCACGCGCTCGTGACCGTCGTCATGCCTATCAATTAATGGATATGGGGGTTCATGTGATTACCCGTGAGCTATATGCTTCATCACTCGAAATTGCCGAAAAAACCTTAATTGAAATAGGACTGATGCCCGAACGCGCACGCCAAAGTGTAGCCACATTTAGAACGTATGATGAGCAATTATTAGTACGTCAACAAGCTTTTTATCAAGATGAAGCCTCTTTAATTGCCAGTAACAAAGCCGCTATGTATGATTTAGAAGAACTTTTTGAAAGTGATGAACGGGCAGCACAAAAACAGGACAGGACTTAGGCATTGCACCGCACACGCGCGTTTTGTGAACATAAAACCGTTAAAAACGGTTGAAATGCGAACAAATAAGCGATAACCGCGTAAGTCATAAGGAGAGTCAAAAAGATGAGTAGTTTAGCCATCTTCTACAGTGATAATTTATAAAAATAAAGGCTAAAAAAANNCCCCAAATTTGGGGGATTTTTTATGACTCAAACAAGTAAATTTGGGATTTATACTTGTTCTTCGTCATCGTTACCTAAACCAATAAAATAGGTTTTTAACGGTGGAAAACCATTAAACTCTACCGAACTATACGATGTGGTATAAGCACCCGTTGTCATCCAGTATAAACGGTCACCTACCGCTAAATTATGCGGCAAATGATAGTTAGAGTTTTCGTACATAATATCGGTAGAGTCACAGGTTGGCCCTGCTAATACCACACTACCCTCTTGTACGTTGGCTTGCATTTTTTCGCTATAAATAGGATATTTAATCGCTTCGCCCATGGTTTCGATTAAACCTTGAAACAAGCCCACATCCACATAAATCCAGCGTTTTAGGTCGGTACGCGATTTACGTGAAATTAATACCACCTCGGACACCAACACACCCGACTCACCCACTAAAGAGCGACCTGGTTCTAAAATAATTTCAGGCACTTCGTCGCCGTGGTCATCATGCAAATAACGCAAAATTTCTTCGGCATAAACCTGAATTGGGTTTACTTCAGAAATATAGTTAGCAGGAAAACCGCCACCCATGTTAATCATTTTTAAGATAACGCCTTCTTCTAAGCGCATCCAGTCAAACATATATTTAACTTTAGATAAGGCAGCATCCCATACCGCAATATCTTTTTGCTGTGAGCCTACATGAAACGAAATACCATAAGGTATTAAGCCTAACAGTTTGGCTTGCACTAAGAGGTCAATCGCCATGTCTGGATGACAACCAAATTTACGCGATAATGGCCATTCGGCAGTTTCGCCACCTTCTACCAAAATACGCACAAAGATTTTAGAGTTAGGCGCGTTTTCGGCAATTGACTGTAAATCAGCTTTGGAGTCAGTCGCAAATAAACGAATGCCTTTGTCATAGGCATATTTAATATGTGCCGCTTTTTTTATGGTATTACCATAAGAAATACGGTCAGGATGTACGCCTGCTGCTAATACTTTGTCTAGCTCGTAAATAGAGGCAATATCAAAGTTAGAGCCTAAATCACGCAACAACTCAATAACAGGCTTACCTGGATTAGCTTTTAGTGCGTAATGCACCTTAGCCATAGGAAAGCAAGTGGTGATTTCTTCGTACTTTTGCTTGATGATTTCTAAATCAACAACCAAAAATGGGGTTTCTTTGGTGTCGGCGAATTTTTTGATACGTTTCCATTCTTCATCAGAACAGTAATTAGCTAAGCGCATAGATATTACCCGTTAAAGGCAAAGCAACAACGATGCTTCTGATAAAATCAAAAGCGGCGAAACACGGTCGTCCCCGTAAAGGGCGAAGATTAAAGCCAAAGCCCCTGACAATCAAGTCACAATTTTAAAACAAGCCATTAAATTGCCTGAGTTTGGGTCAACAAACGATGAACGGCGGCTTTCATTTCGGCTGTAGAACTCAAACTTAAGGCTAAATCGCGTAATAAGCCATCTTCTACGCCATAAATCCAACCATGAACCGATAACTTTTGACCACGCTGCCATGCGTTACGCACTAAGGTGTTTTCGCAGACATTAAATACCTGTTCCATCACATTTAGCTCACAGAGCTTATCTAGACGTTCTTGTTCGGTAGCAAACGTGTCTAAATACCGCTGATGTTTGACAATAATATCTTGTATATGACGTAACCAGTTATCAACCAAACCAAAGGATTGTTGCTGCAAGGCGGCTTGCACCCCACCACAACGATAATGACCGCATACAATAATATGTTCGACCTTTAGCACATCAATCGCAAATTGCATCACCGATAAGCAATTAAAGTCGGTATGAATCACCAAGTTGGCCACATTACGATGCACAAACATATCACCCGGTAATACATCGACTAATTGGGTACAAGGCACACGGCTATCGGCACAACCAATCCATAAATAACGCGGTGTTTGTTGATTGGTTAATTTACTAAAAAAACTAGGGTCATCGTTTTTAATACGTTGCGCCCATTTTTTATTACTATCTAATAAATGTTCAAGAACGTGGCTCATCCGTTACAGACTCCGTAGATTTTTGGTCGGTTTTGACTGTTGCAGACAACATATTAATGGTTTGTTTTTCTGTCCATAAAGCAGCATAAGTGAGTAACACTACACTCGCCAACAATAAACCACAGCCTACAAACGCTAAGTTGCCTAATGCTGCCAGTTTGGCGATTTCAATATCACTCACTTGGCCTAGCCGTAATTTATCTAACAACAAAACAGGGTTAATGTATAACGGCTTGGTTTGCCACAGCCAACCATAAAAGCCTGCCAAACCCACAAAAAACAACCAGCCGAGGCGATTCCACCAACGAATATGTTTTAAGCGTTTTTGAATATAGTGTTGTTGTTCGGGAGTCATGTTTGCTTCCTGAGCCTAAAGCTGTGTTATGTCTATTAGTGTAACTTAAATTGTGAATCTGTAGCCAAATAAGCACAGCACCATTTTTGTTAATATTTTGTTGGCCGCTTGAGTTCGGGTACAATGGCGCGCATTTGTTTTTATGACTGGCCTAAGCCCTAATTTAATTTTTAAGAGTAAAACCCAATGAGTCAATTTGATAATGTGAGCGTTGTAAAAAAATCCAATGTTTATTTTGATGGTAAGTGTGTGAGTCACACGGTTATTGTGGGCAATGGCACACGTAAAACAGTGGGCGTGATTTTTCCATCAACCTTAGTGTTTAATACTGGCGCACCCGAAATTATGGAAGTGATTGGCGGCAAATGTCGTGTTAAATTGGCCGATAGTGACACTTGGAGTGAGTACGTTGCAGGTCAAGCCTTTGAAGTAGCAGGAAACTCTAGCTTTACTATCGAAACCGTTGAGTTGTTAGATTACGTGTGTCATTTTGCTTGATGATAATTAGGGGCGCAATTATGCGCCCCTACTCGCTTAACTTGCCGTTACCTCAATTTTTTTAGTCCGTTTTACTTTTTTAGCTACAGGCACAACCACCACAGGCACACCATTTAAGGCCGCATTACCACTGATGCCATCGACATAAATCTCATCAGTAATATCATTCATACTTTCGCCCATTGCTTTACCCTCTGCAATACTTAGCTGAGTTCCTTCACGGTTATGACCAAAACCATGCGGAATACTAATCACACCTTGCATAATGTCATCACATAATTCGATAGGTAAGCTAATTTCTCCTACACGAGATTTGACCTTAACCACTTCGCCTTCGGTTAGCTTTAAGGCTTTAGCATCTAGGCTATTCATCATCACTGTACAACGATTTTTACCTTTAACTAAAGGCAAACTATTGTGTAACCACGAGTTATTACTACGAATATGACGACGACCAATCAGACTAAACTCAGTAATTTGACGTGGTTTGGCACTGTGTAAGGCTAAACGAGCGCGGCTGAGTTCGGCCAAATAAATATGCGGTGATAACACCACTTTGCCGTCAGTGGTACAAATACGCTGCGCCAATGATGGCTCTAACGCGCCTAAATCTATCCCGTGTGGATTTTCTTTAAGTTTGGCCAAACTTAACCCCTGTGCTTTACCACTTACAGGCGTAGCCGTCATGAGTTGCTCTAATTGACGTGCCAAAGATTGTGTTTTTGGCAAGGCCGAAAGCACTTTAACAACCGCTTTGGCGGTACGCTGTGCAAGTGGTGTTAAACCAAATGGCACATTACCATAAGGGCCTATTTGTAATAGTAAATCTAAAATACCTTCGGGTTTAACTTTTTCGACCACCGATTTAATGCCCTTCCATAACCATTTATCGGCAGGCGTATTGGCACTTAAACGGGAGGTTAGCTCTAATAAAATTTGCCAATCATGGAGCGTGTTTTCGGGTGGGGTGATGAGTGGTGGTGAATATTTGCTTACGTTACGCACTGCTAACATATTAAAAATCAAATCATAATGACCATGCTCTAGTACGCCTGTTGGCGGCAAAATAATATTGGCATGACGGGTAGTCTCGTTTAAATAAATATCAATCGACACCATAAAATCTAAACTGGCTAAGGCTTCATCTAACTGCTTGCCATTGGGTGTAGAAAGCACAGGATTCCCTGCATGGGTAATCATCGCTTTGATTTGGCCTTTGCCTTGAGTCAAAATTTCTTCGGCTAATACCGCAACGGGCAACTCACCGTTAAACTCAGGCAAGCCGCGAACTCTGGACTGATAACGATTAAAACTGCCACGCGCTGCTGCCAAAGAGGAGCTTAAACCCACCACATCTACCGCAGGATGATTAAATAACGCGCCACCGACTTTATCTAAATTACCTGTAACCACGTTAATGACATTGACTAACCAAGCTGACACACCACCATATTCTTGAGTACAAATACCCATGCGGCCATAACAAACCGCTTTGTTAGCCTTAGCAAAATCACGAGCTAAGCCAATAATAGTGTCGGCAGCAATACCTGTTAACGAAGCTGCGGCTTGGGGGGTAAATGGCTCAATGGCTAATTTTAATAACTCTAAACCTAAGGCTTGCTGATTAATGGCTTGCTCATTAACTAAGTTTTCGCTAAATAAAACATTTAATAAGGCTGCCAAAAAATACACATCACTGGCAGGTTTAATAAAATGATGCTCACCTACCTGTTGCGCAGTTTCGGTGCGACGTGGGTCTAAAATCACCACACGCCCACCACGTGCTTGGATTTTTTTGATGCGACCCATAATGTCGCCACCTGACATATAACTGCCATTAGATGCGGCAGGATTTGCGCCTAACATCAGCATAAAATCGGTGTTATCGACATCAGGAAGAGGAAATAATAATTGGTGACCAAACATTTGTAACGAGGCCAACATATGAGGCAACTGGTCAACGCTGGTGGCACTAAATTTATTTTTACTGTGTAAAGCAGCCATTAATGGGGCAGCAAACATCATTGCACCCATATTATGTACGGTAGGATTACCCACATAAAAACCCACGGCATGACTGCCACGCTCAAGCTGCACTTTTTTAATGCCTTGCTCTACTTCGTCAAAAGCCTGCGCCCAACTAATTTCTTGCCAACCATCGCTCGTGCGCTTCATAGGGTATTTAAGACGGTCTGGATCTTCTTGCAGCGTTTTTAAGGCAATGGCTTTGGCACAAATATGACCTTTGCTAAAAGGGTCGTTATGGTCACCTTTAATGCTGGTAATTACTTGGGTTTCACCATCCAAACTTGGCTCAGTGGTAATCACCACACCACACATGGCTTCACATAAATTACAGGTACGATAATGAGGTTGGCTCATGGTGATGCTCTCTTTAAAATAAATTGTTTTGATTTTTGAGTAATGTGGACGAAGGTACTNNCTATCAACGCCCTAACTCTAAATCTCTATCTCTTACGCCTAACAAATACAAAATACCGTCTAAGCCTAGCGTAGAAATTGCCTGACGTGCATTTTGACGCACCAATGGCTTGGCTCTAAAGGCAATACCTAAACCTGCAATTGACAACATGGGCAAATCATTTGCGCCATCACCTACGGCAATTACTTGTTCTAAATGCACACCTTCTTTGGCAGCAATTTGGCGTAATAACTCAGCTTTGCGTTCACCATCAACCACTTGCCCCACAACGCGGCCTGTTACTTGGCCATCTACAATTTCTAAATCGTTGGCAAACACATAATCAATGCCTAACTTATGTTGTAAATACTGGCCAAAATAGGTAAATCCACCCGACAAAATAGCAGTTTTGTAGCCTAATGCTTTTAGAGTTTTTACGAGGTTTTCTGCGCCTTCGGACAATTTGAGACGTGCCGCAATCTCGGCTAAGACACTAGCATTTAAGCCTTTTAATAAGGCAACACGCGCTTCAAAGCTTTGTTTAAAGTCTAACTCACCTAACATCGCACGCTCGGTAATTGCCGCTACTTGCTCGCCTACACCTGCGGCTTTTGCCAACTCATCAATGACCTCATGTTCAATTAAAGTAGAGTCCATATCAAAACACACCACACGACGATTGCGACGGTAGGCATCATCACGCTGAAAGGCAATATCCATATTTAGCTCATTTGCCAAACGCAAAAACTCTGCACGCATACTATTGATATTAGCAGGCTCACCACGCACCGAAAACTCAACACAGGCTTTACCCAAGCCTGCTTGCTCATCTTCTAAAGGAACACGTCCAGATAAACGATTTAAACCATCAATATTTAAGCCATTATCAGCCACAATTTGCGATACCGCCGCCAATTGTTCGGCGGTGATTTTGCGTGCGAGTAGCGTCACAATATAACGCGCCTTACCCTGACCACTGACCCAATGATGATAGCTATCTAAAGTAATAGGCGTAAAACGAACCAATAGGCCAATATCATGCGCTCGAAATAGTACATCTTTCATTAACATCGCCGAATCTTGTGCCGAAGAAGACTCCACTACCACCCCTAAAGAGAGCTGATCGTGAATCACTGCTTGACCGACATCCAAAATATTAACCGCATGTTGGGCTAATACTTCCATTAAACTCGAACTTAAACGAGGTCTATCTGGCCCAGAAAAGGACATTAAAATAATTTCGCGCATAAACTCTACTAAATTTTTTGTGAAATATGGTGCATGATAGGGGATTGTTTCACAATCAGCTATGCCCTATTTACTAAATGAATGATTATAATGGGGGATAATTTTTTAATCTAAATGTTTTATCGGTTGATGGCTTAGATGATAATTATAATTGCATCAATAAGTCGTAATTTTTTGCTTAATATCTATTTTTAGCGTGAGGAGTTTAAATTGAGCCAAGTTCGTGGTGTTATTCCGTTGTTTGTGGTGAGTTACCTCATTCATGCCATGCTCTTGGTTAATAGTGCCGAAACCGAGCTACTTAATCATCAGCGGCCTATTGGGGAGTTACTGAGTGAGCAACTTGCGACCAGTGCCGCGCCTTTTATTATTAATAAAGACAGTGTGGGTTTAGGTTTATTAGCAAATCATTTTGGCGATGCGGATGCGGTACTCAATTTACGAATTATAGATAATCAAAATCAAGTCTTAGCCACAGGTGGTCAAGCCAAAAGTCAAAAAGGTTTAAATTTTAGCGCACCGATTATTTTAGAAAAACAACGTTTAGGTGTCGCTCAAATCGCATTAAGCAGCCCTGAGCGTGGCGAGATTATTAAACATAGCAGTATTAATTTAGCGTTATCGTTTATGGTGCATTTATTTTTAATGTTATGGGTCGGCTGGCCACAATTATTTAAAGAAATACGTGTACCTATTTTACAGTCTTTAGTTAAAAAAGAAGAGCCAACGCTAGAACCGCTACCCATTAAACCCGAACCTATACCAGAACCCGTAAAACCTGCGGCGAGTGTGTGGGTTAACTTTAGCTTTGATGATCCTAGAGGTTTGATGCAAAAAGTTAATGCCAATACTTTGGAGCAGTTTTTACAAATTGTAGATAAATTGATTAAACGCACCACCCGTCTTTATACAGGTAAAGCTATCACCACTCTAAATAGTGAAGGCATTAGTATTCGATTTGATGGTGATACAGTTGCAGATTGCGCCCATCGCGCTTTATTAAGCAGTCGATTGTTAATTAAATTAGCCACAACCGCCCATACACAACGCCGCGAAGCGAAACAATTTAGCGTAAAGCTCAAAGCCGCGATACTTAACTTGGGCGAACTAACGGACGAAGCCGCACTCCAACAATTAAAAACCGTATTAACAGTGGTTAAAGTTAATCAGATTTTTATGATAGATGATGATATTTTATTAGCCCAATGGAAAGACAAACACCAATTGAGTGCCTTTGAACCTGAGGAAGACAGCAGCGCAGCACACAAAAAAATCAAAGCGCATTTTATTGAGTCATTGGCAACAGACTTAGAAGATGAGTTATCTGCCCTCGAAAAACGCATTTTAGAACGTAAAAAAGCGGCCTCGGTTGAGCAAAAAAATGTCTGACTTTAACGCTATTGAAACCCTAATTACACAATACTTTAAAGGGTTACACAGCAAAAACATTAATGCTGTGGCAGAAGTATTTTGGAGTCATGCCGAAATTACAGGTTATTATGAGGGTGATTTTGTTCACTCCAAACTCCATGATTATTTAAGTATTCTTAAACGAATGTCTGCCCCCAATATGATTGGTGAAGAATTTGAGATGCACATTAGTAGTATCGACATTATAGGAAATATAGCCTCGGTAAAAACACGCTATGTTTTTCAGGCATTAAATTATGTCGATTTTTTGTCTTTAGTAAAAATTGATGACGTGTGGAAGATTGTTAATAAAGTTTTTTATCACGATTAAAAAATGGCGGTTTGTATTACCGCCATTTTTAGGGTCTGTTGCCGTTTTGATTTTACCTTCACCCCAACCCTCTCCCACAGGGAGAGTGCGTTCTTTCTCCCTGTGGAGAGAGCTAGAGTGAGGGAGCATTTTTGCGTTGGCTGAGTTTAACTCTTTTCTACCACCACCGATTCAACCCGTTGAAAACCACGCGGTAATTTTGCGCCACGTTTGCCACGCTCGCCACGATAATGCTCTAGGTCAGACCATTTTAAGGTTAAATGACGATTACTGGTATTAACCACTAATTTGTCACCTGCCTTACAAATCACNNCTACTCACAATCACCAAAAAGTCAGTAGCTGGGTCGTTGACAAACAACGGAGCTAACAAACTCGCTCCTTCGGGAACATTTACAACTGCTTTGCCATTTTTATTGCCTGCGTCTAAATCACCCAAGGTGGACACAAAACCATAACAGGCATCGGTGGCTAAAATAACCGCTTGTTGGGCATCACCCATCACCACACTTTTAAAACTTGCACCTGCGGGCAAATTAAGTTTAGTGGTTAGAGGCTCACCTTGACCCCGTGCCGAGGGCAAAGTATTGGCCAATAAAGAATAACTACGGCCTGTACTATCTAAAAAATACACCTGCTGATTACTTTTACCTTGTGCCGAGGTTAAATACTGGTCATTACCTTTAAAATTTAAACTATCCAGTACAACATCATGGCCTTTTGCGGCGCGTACCCAACCCATTGCCGACAAAATCACCGTCACCGATTCGGCAGGCGTTAAATCGCTTTCTTTTAAGGCTTGTGCTTCACCACGCTCGACCAGAGGCGAACGACGCTCATCGCCGTATTTATCCATATCGGCTTTGAGTTCTTTAATAATCAATTTATCCATTGCCGCAGGACTTTCTAGTAAACCTTGCAAAGTGTCGCGCTCTTTAGCCAATTCGTCTTGCTCACGACGAATTTCCATTTCTTCAAGTTTAGCCAAATGACGCAATTTTAAATCTAAAATAGACTCGGCCTGTAAATCACTTAAACCAAAAGTTTTCATGAGTTCGGCTTTAGGATGGTCTTCATACCTAATAATCCGAATCACTTCATCAATGTTTAAATAGGCAATTAATAAGCCATCTAAAATATGCAGTCGCGCCAACACTTTATCAAGGCGATATTGCAAACGACGACGCACGGTATCTTTTCTAAAAACCAACCACTCGGTTAAAATTCTTTTAAGGTCTTTAACTTGAGGCCGACCATCTAGGCCAATCACGTTCATATTAACGCGATAGCTATATTCTAAATCGGTGGTTGCAAACAGATGGTTCATTAACTGTGCCACATCTACCCTGTTAGAGCGTGGTGTAATTACCAAACGTGTTGGGTTTTCGTGGTCTGACTCATCACGCAAGTCGGCAATTAAGGGCAGCTTTTTGGCATTCATTTGCTCGGCAATTTGCGTTAGCACTTTTGCACCAGACACTTGATGCGGCAAGGCGGTGACCACAATATCACCATCTTCCATCTCATACACTGCACGCATTTTTAATGAGCCACGTCCTGTGGTGTAGAGGTTCATTAAATCGCTTTTGGGTGTGATGATTTCGGCATTAGTTGGAAAATCAGGCGCAGGAATATACGCCGTTAAATCTTCTAAGCTGAGGCTTGGTTTTTTTAATAAGGCGATACACGCACTGGTCACTTCGCGCAAATTATGGGGCGGAATATCGGTTGCCATGCCCACGGCAATACCTGTTGTACCATTGAGCAATAAATTAGGTAGTCGTGCAGGTAATAGACGTGGTTCGTCCATCGTGCCATCAAAATTAGGTGTCCAATCTACCGTACCTTGAGCAACTTCGCCTAACAACACATCGGCATAAGCCGACAGTTNNGCTGCGCCATTAACACCATCGCTTCATAACAGGCACTATCACCATGCGGATGATACTTACCTAAAACGTCACCCACGGTACGCGCCGATTTTTTATGTTTAGCCGAATTTTTTAAACCCAATTCGCTCATGGCATACACAATACGGCGTTGCACGGGCTTTAAACCGTCGCCAATATGAGGCAAAGCACGGTCCAAAATCACATACATNNTTTAAATACGCTTGTTCGGTAAAATCTGCCAAAGAACGGCGTTCGGTAAAGTCTGTTACCATCTCGTTCATAATATTCCTATTGCTTTTAAGGCTGAGTAAATCAACACAAGATAAATTATTAAAATAATCGGGCGATTTTATACAGATTAAACACAACAAACAGTGTTTTTTTATCAAAAAAGACAGATTGTGACGCGAAACATCAACAAAATTTATTCCTCCCCTAATTTAGGGGAGGATTAAGGTGGGGTAAAAACTTATTGGTCAACCCGTACACAAAAGCGCACATCGCCACTTTGGCCAGACCCTAAACCTGTGGGATTATTCGCTAATATCCAACTAATCGCACCCGTATTACCTACCGTAGGGCTTGTACCCACACTACATAGCACACTCGACGGTGTACTCGCACAGCTTGCACTTCTAAAGGTGGTAAACGAGGGAGTCATATCGTTAATAGTCACATTAGACACCACACCACTCGACGGGTTGCTATAGGTAATCTGATATTCAATTAACGAATTAGGTAAGGCCTGATTGTTCGTCACAAAAGGATTAACGTCAGCAATCGTGGACGGACAACTGCTTACACCACGTACTTTTTTAACCAACACTAAACCACTATCCATAATAATTGTGGTGTCGTCTTGGTTATATAAGCGTGTAATAGCACTTGGGGCACTAAAAGCAAAGCTCGCACTAATGGTAGATACATCTTGAGAACCATTAGCTGCGGTACTGGGTGATTGTACTTTTTGTAATAAACACACCACTTGGTCTGCTACAACCGCAATAGGCGCAGTGACTTGGGTGTCTCCACCATCAAGCAAGGCATTACAGTTAGTATCTATATAAACCAAGGATGTCCATGTTAACGCAGGTGTTGGCGCTTGGGCGGTACTAAACGTGACTAAGCCTTCTGTGCCCGATATAAATTGATGACTGTAACTGGCGGTTGTGCCTGCGGCGATGGTTTGACTACCTGTGCTGGTGAGTTGGCTATCCACGACATTGCCAAAATCAACGCCTGTGTAATTAGTGGCTGCGCTTAAGGTAAATTGGGTACGGTCTAAGGCCAAGCTATACGCACCACCTGTAGTCCCTGCAACGCCACTCACCGAAATCAAATTACTGCTTGCTTGCTCAACCACACAAACACTTGCTCCTGCCAATAAACTATTAGGAATGGATAGGCTATATGCTCCTGCGCCATTGGTGACGGCACTTTGATAGACGGTTGTGGCACAGTCTGTTAACTGGACGGTTATATTACCTAAGCCTGTTTCGTCTGCTTCTAAAAGTCCATTATGCGGCGTGGCAGCATTTTTGCCGTTATCTAAAAAGATGGTGCCTGTGATGCTATAGTTGGCGGCAAATGTATTAGTAAATGTACAAGCAATATCAGCACCATACACCAAAGCCGTCGCGCTCAACACCACATTACCAGCCACTAAGTTAGGCGTTGCTGTGCCACTTCCTAAGCCTGTACAGCTTACATTTGTCAGCGTATAACCACTGGGAATCGTTTCACTAATAATTGTCGTCGTTGAGACGGCACTTAAAGTTTGTGTTGTGCCTACAACACCTGTTCCTGCTACTGTTGTTGTGATGGTTTCATTAGTAAACCCATTATTTCCTGTAAAGGAAAAACCACCAACACCACCATTGCTAACTTTAGTAATCGTTAATTTAGGTAAAGCACAAGCATTTAATAACGTTGGAGCTAAACCTGCATCATCTGCGGGCGTGGTTGAACTAACAAAAGACATACTTAATGTAGAAATAGTAGTGACTGTAGAAGGCAATGTGACACTGACGGGCAAAGCAGCCAAACCAGACACACTAAAGTCATAAAGCTGCATAGTGCTTAAACCACCATCCAAGGTTGCACCATTCAAAGCTGTTAGCGTACCTACTTCTTCACCACTCGCCGTGCCTACTAACTGCGCATATACCGTACCATTAACTATTAACTGATAGGTCATCGCTGGCGAACCAGCAGCGGGATTGGCATTACGCCAACGCCAGTTTCCTTTAACCACAAAATTACTGCCTGTACGCACATAAGTCGCGGGGCTTGCAATTAAGCCAAAACTATTGGTAATTGGCGTGTTGGTATTATCTGCATAATAAAGTTCTGTACCAGCCGCACTCAATAAGTTGGTTGTACTCCCCGAAGAACAGACCGCAGTTGCTGTTGGGTCAGTAATGGTAATTGCTTGCGTGACTTGATTATTGCCACCATTGGTTGTACCACCATTACTATCATTAGTAGCACCTGTAGTTAATACCAAAGTATCTGAGACTGCAGTTGTAGGCGTGCCTGTTACTGTACAGCTAATAGTCGCATTGACAGCCACTGTACTTGCCGTAGGGACAGTGGGCGAGCAACTCGCACTCAAACCTGCTGGCAAGGTAATAGCGCACGTTGCACCAGCCGATGCAGGAGCAATCCCACTATTGGTACAACTAAACTTGCCGTAATAAGGTGAGCCAACAATGCCAGTATTAGGCATATAGGTTAATGATGGCACCATGTCCGATAAGCCAGTATTGGTATAAGTACAAGTAACAACTTTACCTTCATCCCCTGCTCCAATGGTTAAAGTATTGCTACTTTGTCCATTCGTACCACTTAAACTGTTAGCCGTTGCCCCTGCATCTGCCGTACATGACAACAAGGTATTGTAATTACTTAAAGTACCTGTACTCATAGTTTCAGCAGGCAGAGTCACTGTTTCCCCTGCAAACACCGTCACTGCCGTGCCATTGGTGTTGGTGCTAGCCGTACTGGTTAAGGCACTGGTGTTGTTGGTTAATCCTGTGGTGACTCCAATGTTTGCCACATTGCCTGTAATACTGTTCGCTCCCCATGCTTTGGCTATGCGTAAGGTCGCGCTTTTACGCGTGTTAGTATAGGTACATACAATTGCTTTACTTAAATCTCCAGCCCCAATCACTAAGGTATTACTGACTTGACCATTCGTGCCACTCAAGGCATTAGCGGTGGCACCGCCATTCGCAGTACAGCTTAATACCGTATTGTAGTTGCCGATATTAGTGCCTGTTTCAGCGGGGAAGGTGATGGTGTTGCCGACCGTAATCGTGACCGCTGTGCCGCTGTTAGCCACGGTGCCGCCTGTCGTACTAAATACACTGGTGTTCGCTGAGCCACCTGTCGTTGCACCAATATTTGCGCTATCGGTTGCTGGACTGGTGCCACTCCACGCTTTCGCTAACTGTAAGGTCGTTGGCGCAATAATAGTAATACTTTGTGGTACAGCTTGTTTCGTTAAGTCATCAAGTGCGGTAGCACTACAAACAGCACCACTAATGACACCCGCCAAATTTGAGTATCCGCCTGCCGCATGATCGGCATTGCCCGCATTGGTATTGCGATTCACAATCCGAGCCGTAATTAAATGGTAGCCCGCAGACAATGCTTGCGTCGATTGTAGAAGTGAACCTGTGTAACCATTTTGACTCGCAATGACCGTGCCATCCACCGCCAGATACGCACCATCATCGACATTATTAGAACAGGGAGTAACGCTTGTTGCGACAGGCAAATACACGCAAGCTTTTGCTTGCCAAGCCCGTCGATTATCAACCGCTTGCGTGACATCAGAAATAAAATTGAGCGTTACCGTATTTTCAGCGGCAGCCGCCAAATTGGTAATAATTTTATCTACCGTAGGTGCTGAAAAACTAGAAGACGGATAATACACATTTCCGCGAAGACCACGCACAGGGCTATACAAATAAGTACCCGTTGGGTTTGCCTGACTGACAGGCCAAGAGGCTACTAACGGATTCCCTTCGTCAAACGAGCCTGTAGGCACATCCGTTTGTGTTGCCGCTGTATTACCTACCCAAAATGCACTGTTTGTTGGGGCGGGATTAGCCTGCGTATTGCCTCCTGCTCCCCAGACGCTATAGTTGTATTCGTTTA
>DDBM01000177.1 GCA_002333125.1 Moraxellaceae bacterium UBA2032
TGGCAGGCCGCGCATTCTATACAAATTAGAACAGGAGTCAATAAGCAAATATGATTATTTTAATACTTTTATTTTGTTCGCATAAAGTTTAATCAAGTTGGCTATTTTTAATACAAGCCGTTTTGTTTTAGGTTGTTTATTGATCTATTTTAATGTGTAAACCTGCGGCGCGTTGGGTTTCTTGTTCGATAGCCTTGCTAAAAAGTTTTTCGATTGCCCAAAGATGAATTTGTTTTTTAGCGCGTGTAATGCCTGTGTAAAGTAATTGACGGCTCAAAATAGCTGAATCTTCTTTAGGAAGTAGTACTGCGACTTGTTTAAACTCTGAGCCTTGTGATTTGTGAATGGTTAACGCCAACGCGGTTTCGCTGTGCGCTAAACGTGCGGCTGAAATACGTTTATGTTGTGCATCTCGTGCAGGAAAGTAAACATAAAAGCCATCTTCTTCGGCAAGGGTAATACCAATATCACCATTAAAGATGTCGAGGCTGTAGTCGTTTTGCGTGACCATGACAGGGCGGCCATGATACCAAATCGCGCCCTCCTCGGTTTGTTTAAGCTCTTTTTGTAATAAGGCACTCAAGCGTTGATTCNNTCTTGTTGATGTTGTAATGCGTCTACAAAAGTTTGATAACCACTAAAGAGTTTTTTTGCCGTAGCTTCTGGTTGTTCGAGTGTGTGATAAAAAACGTCATCTTGGTTGTTTTGTTTGGCTATATGTAGGGCTTGTTGGCTATCGCCACGACATACCGCTTCGGCAAGTTGGCCAATTTGTCCACCAAAACGCTGACTATGAGTTAAATGCACACAGCTTTCTTTTAGGGTCTGTGCTTTGCCTATTTCGGCTAACACTGCCCCTGCTTCTACCGCCGCCAGTTGATTGGCATCACCTAATAAGATGACCCTTGCTTGGGGATGAATGGCGCTAATGAGTTGACTGGCCATGCGTAAATCTATCATTGAGGCTTCATCAATAATAATTAAATCATAGGCTAAGGGTTGTTGTGCATTAAATTTGGGTTGGGTGTTATGCCCCATGCCTAAGAGTCGATGTAAGGTAAACGCTGTTTTGGGCAAGGCCTCGCTCAACTGTTGGCTTACGGGTAATTGTGCCAGACTTTGACGCAAGGCTTCTTGCATACGCGCTGCCGCTTTACCTGTAGGCGCGGCCAAGGCAACACGTAAATGCGGCTCTTGTTGTAATAACGCCAACAAAATACGCACTAAGGTAAAGGTTTTTCCTGTACCCGGCCCGCCTGTAATGACGCTAAAGCCACGTTGTAAGGCGCAACGAATCGCTTGTTGTTGTTTGTCGTGTGTACCTACGCAAATTTGCTGTATATCTGCTTCGGGTAAATTAACCGCAATATGCCGATTAAGCTGTTTAATGGCTTGAGCTAGGCGATACTCATCCCACCAATACCTATACAAATACAATCGTTTAGATTCTAAAACTAACGGGGCAACGTGCTGTAATGCCTGAACAGCCGACACCATAATCGGTGAATGATAGTCTTGTAAGCGGTCTAAAAATTCACTTTGCAAACAGGTATGGCCATTATCTAAAGCGGCACATAAGTCCCGAGTTAAACCTGCTAAGCGTAAACTTTGCTGACGATTACCGCCCTGCCCTTCGTGCAAACGAACTAATAAACTGGCTAGGCTATCTGCCCATGCTGAGCCAAATTCGCTGCGTTCTATAGGAAGTTGTAAAAAGCTCATACGCTATCTCCTAATAACGCACTCATCTCATTTAATAAAGATAAGCTCGGTTGCCAGTGATAAATGCCTTCTGACCCATGAGGATTCATGCCACGTAAATACAAATAAAATACGCCGCCCAAATGCTTTTGTGGCTGATAGTCATGAAGGCGACTCGCCAACCAACGATGCAAAGCTAGAGCATAAATAGCGGCTTGTAAGTTATAACCATGACTTTGCATAGAGTCGCTGAGGTGGCTGCCTTGATAGTTATCTAACTGATGGCCTAGATAATTACTTTTATAGTCGGCAATAAAGTATTGGCCTTGATGCTGAAACACGAGGTCGATAGAGCCTTTTAAAAAACCCGTAATGGATTGATAGGGTAATTCGGATACGGCAATACCATGCTTTTGTAAACATTGCCTAAATTGTGTGGTTTGAAAGTGGCTTAAAGGCAAATGAAAGTCTAGCTCACGCAAGATATGTTGGTGGCTGAGTTGGCTTAGACGTAAATCAGGCAATAAACGCGCTTGCATCACTTCGCTAAGCCATTGAATAACTTCATCTGTCCATGTGGTCATAATGCCATGTGCTTTTAGTTGCTTGTGAATATTATCGTGCCATTCGCTGACAGGTTTTACAAAATCGGCATGTTCAAAAATTTTATGCAAACAATTACCCGCGTGAGACGCTAAGGTTTTTTTACCTGCAAAATTAAAACGTGCTGATTCGACTTGTTGTTCTTCGTACTCCAAAACAATTTCTTTGCCTTCATCGTCTTTAATTTCTAACACTTCTTCTTGAGTTTGCAAGGCTTTTGCCCCTTGTTGCAAACTACTAAAACTGGTTAATCTATAACCCCACGCCACTTTAGGCGGTGTTAATACACTGAGCTGAGGTTGCGTAGTAATAGGCGTAAACAAAGGCAAAATCGGCTGTAACTCTTTAATTAACAAGCCAATGTGCTGTGGGTTTTGTTGTTGTAGATGATGCAAGCTGCTCATACCATCGCTTAACCAATGGCCTAAAGCAGATTGTTTGACGTTGGATTCTTTGGTTTCGAGAGGACACCAATGCACATAACAACGTTGTGAGGCTCGTGTTAATGCCACATAACCCAATCTTAACTCTTCGCTTAATACTTCGTTATGTACTGCTAGTTTAATGGTGTCATCGATGGTGTCACTTAAATTAAAAATAGCTTCTTCATCTTGATGATAAAACGGAGTGCCGCGTTCAAAATCGGGTGGTGACCATAACATCGGCACAAAAACCACAGGAAACTCTAAGCCTTTTGACTGATGAATGGTGATGATTTTAATGAGATTTTCATCACTTTCGAGNNTCACGCCACGCCACAATAAAGCCTTTTTGTTGCCATGTTTTATGATAATTTTGAAAGCGAATTAAATGTTGTGTCCAAATTTTGGTGTTTTTTTGCCATGCCAATAAATCACTTAGCGTTGCACCACATAAACGCGAGGCCAACACTGCACGTACTTTGCCTTCGTTGTGTGGCTCGGCAAAGGCCGCTAAAACTCGTGCCATATCGTCGGCTTCTTCGGTAGCAAATACTTTGCTGCGTGATTGCATAGCCGCTTTGATACCGACTTTGGCTAAGGCAAAACGACACGCTTCGGCCTCAAAATGGGCACGAACCAAAATAACAATATCTTTGGCTTGTAACGGCTGCTCGCCTAACAATACCTCTTGACGCGATGCACCCGTTAGTAACTGCACAATTTCGGCTACCGTGCTATTAACTGCCCACTCTCGGGCTTGTTCTTTGTTGATTTTGTCTTGACCTGCATAAGCAATAAAACGCAAGGGTTGATAATTTTGCGGCTGCGCCTCACTTGAATCGCTTAACATGGCATGGCTGCGCTCACCTGCCACCACAGGATGATAACGAATTTTATCTTGCTTAAAGGCATCTTTATTTAACGCAAAAAACGCATTTAATGCGCCAATTAAGGGAGCAACAGAGCGTTGATTCGCGTCTAAATGATGGCGATGCTGCTCACCAACAGCATCATAGGCTTTTAAATAGGTGTAAACATCTGCACCACGAAAACGATAAATCG
>DDBM01000238.1 GCA_002333125.1 Moraxellaceae bacterium UBA2032
GCGCGCTCATGAACAGGAATACCCAAATCATTAAGCATTTGAATAATGTCTTCAATCTGCTCGGTTTCGGTGATAGATTCGGGTAAATGGTCATTTAGCTCAGAATACGTTAAGTAACCTTGCTCTTTACCACGCGAAATAAGGGCAGCAACCAGTGAGGTTGTTGGGGTTTTGTTTTCGTTTGGCGTGCGCTCGTTAGTCATACGAAGTTTTCTCTGTGATACAGGCAGACTCCTAGTATAGCATAGCCTGTCAAGAAGGGTTTAGAAGCGTTTAAATTATAGTTCGCTTGTCGTTAATAAATAGGGGCGACGTTATTTTTTTGCAAGGGTAGCAATCAAGGCTTTGAGTTCTTTTTTGAGTCGCATTGTTTCGGCTAGACCTAAAGAGGGTTGTTGTAGCAAGGCGTTGAGTTGATGCACCTTTAATTGATTTAAAATGTCGTGTAACTCTTCTTCTACATTAAGTGCAGGAATAAACGCGGTGTCCTCGGCTAAGGCTTGTAAGTGTTGGCCTTCTTCTGTGCCTTGCCATGCGCCCAAAATACTAATACTGGTGCTTTCGGGTTGAGACTCGCAAAAACGCCACACTTCGCGCAATAGCTCGGTATCGGGGCTTAGAGCTAACCGATTGATGTCTAAGTTTAAAACAGCGTTAGGCTGTTGTAATAATAATTGAATCGCTTTATCACTTAAGGACGAACGCCCTGCCAAACTTCTTAGCTTTGGTGGATTGGTCACCGTTAGATAATGACGTTTAGGCTGAGGAGTAGAGGCAGTTTTGGTGGTTTCGTGGTTTATGTTGGCTACAGGAGGAGGGGCAAGTGGCATTGCCGATTTAAGAGCTTGCTCATCTAAACCTGTTAACTGGCTTAGGCGTTGCCATAATAGTTGTCGGTACACACCAACTGGCACTTTTTCGATGAAAGGTTTAGCTAAACTGGCTAAACGGCTTTTGCCTTCTAAAGAGTCTAAACGTAAATCTATAGAGAGATGATTAAACAAAAAATCAGCCAACGAAAGTCCTTCGCGTAAGCGTTGATTAAAGGCTTCTGTGCCTTCGGCTTTAACTAACGAGTCGGGGTCATGGCCATCGGGTAAAAAAACAAAATTTGCCCCTACACCTTCTTTTAGAGTGGGTAAGGTAGACTCTAAGGCACGCCATGCGGCTTTGCGTCCTGCGTTGTCGCCATCAAAACAAAATACCACTTCGGGAACACTTCTAAAAATTCGTTCTAAATGTGTGGTGCTGGTGGCAGTGCCAAGTGTGGCAATGGCAAAGGGAAGTCCTGCCTGATGTACGGCAATCACATCCATATAGCCTTCTACTACCATCACTTTGCTAAAGTTTTGTTTGGCTTGTTTAGACTCGTAAACCCCGTATAACTCCTCCCCTTTATGAAAAATAGGCGATTCGGGCGAGTTTAAATATTTAGGTTTACTGTCGTCTAAAACACGGCCACCAAAGGCAATGACCCGTCCTCTAGAGTCACGAATAGGAAAAATCACTCGCTCACGCATAGCATCATAATAAGAGTCGCGTTGCTCTTGATGCACAATCAAACCGACTTCTAATAATAACGCTTGTTTTTCGGGTGTTGTGGCAAGGGTTTTAACCAAGTTGTCCCAACCTGCGGGTGCATAACCAATACGCCATTGCTGTATCGTTGCACTGTCTAAACCACGTTTTTGCAAATAGGCTTGGGCTTTGTCGCGTTGCGGTGATGACTGGAGTTGTTGTTCAAAAAACTGTGTGGCAGCTTCTAAAATATCGTATAGCGGTTGGCGCGACACTTGATTTTGTTGTTGACTAGTTTCGGGTAGGCTCATGCCTGCTTTGCTGGCTAAATACTCTAGGCCATCAATAAACTCTCGATGTTCATGTTGCATTACAAAACTTAAGGCGTTGCCCGATGCGCCACAACCAAAGCAATGATAAAACTGTTTTTCGCGGTTAACACTAAAAGAGGGCGATTTTTCGTTATGAAATGGGCAGCAAGCAGAGTAATTTTTGCCTGTTTTTTTGAGGCGAATAGATGCCCCGATTAAATCCACAATATCGGTGCGGCGTAACACTTCATCAATAAAGTTTTGTGGAATACGACCCGTCATGATATTTAACTTTCAAAAAAATCATCTATAAAATATTAGACGATGGGCTTAGGTGTCGTTTTGAAATAATACCTAAGTCCGAGTGTTAAGGCGTGGTTATTAGCCTAATTTGGCTTTGACTAATTTAGAGACTTCGGCACCGTCGGCACGTCCTGCAATTTGGGGACGTAACAAATTCATTACTTTACCCATATCGCGAGCAGAGCTTGCGCCTATCTCAGCAATAGTCGCCACAATCAAGGCATCAACTTCTTCGGCACTAAAAGGTGCAGGTAAAAATACTTCAAGTACTGCAATTTCGGATTGCTCTTGTGTCACCAAATCTAAACGATTGGCAGTTGTGTAGGCAGCAACCGATTCGCGGCGTTGTTTAATCAATTTTTCTAAAATCGCTAAAGACCGTGCTGCGTCAACTTCGATACGCTCATCCACTTCGATTTGTTTAAAAGCGGCCAATGCCATACGAATAACCCCTAAGCGTGCGCTGTCTTTGGCGCGCATCGCTTCTTTCATGGCTTCGGTTAATTGTATTTTTAATGACATAATAAAATCCTTGATAAACTTTTTAGCGGCACAAATAAATAAACGCCTTAATTAAGGCGTTTATTAGCATAAAACTTCGTCTTAGTGACGAAAATTTTATTAGTACAAACGAGTGGTTTTTACCGACTCGCGTGCTAATTTTTTAGCATAACGCTTAACAGCTGCTGCTTTTTTGCGTTTGCGTTCTTGAGTTGGCTTCTCGTAGAAGTCACGTTTACGCACATCAGCTAAAACACCTGCTTTTTCGCAAGAACGTTTAAAACGACGTAATGCTACGTCAAATGGTTCGCCTTCTTTTACTTTCACTAGGGGCATGAATCTTCACCTTTATCAAATAAGTAACCGCCCCAGTTGGGCAGAAATTCAAGGAGTATGGCTAAAAAAGGCACATACTCAAAATACAATGAGGCGGTAATTCTACGCAAAGATAGCCTTAACAGCAAGCAGCGCGTACAATTAACTCCAGTTTAATTTGGTTTATAAGGCTTTTTTGTTTTAAAACCTGTCTAAAATGAGTATTAATCATGCGTGTATTAGGTATCGAAACCTCATGTGACGAAACGGGTGTTGCGGTTTATGACAGTGAGCAAGGCTTATTAGCGCATCGTTTATATAGTCAAGTAGCACTTCATGCCGATTATGGCGGGGTAGTGCCAGAGTTGGCCTCGCGTGACCACGTACGTAAACTCATTCCCTTAATCAAAGAAGTCTTAGCAGCAGCCAATAGCCAAGCGCAAGATATTAACGGCATTGCTTATACATCAGGGCCGGGTTTGGCAGGTGCGCTGATGGTTGGAGCATTAACAGGCCGTAGTTTGGCTTATGCGTGGAATGTGCCTGCGATTGGTGTGCATCACATGGAAGGCCATTTATTAGCTCCTTTATTAGAAGAAAATAAGCCTGCATTTCCGTTTATTGCGTTATTAGTGTCGGGTGGTCATACCCAATTGTTACGAGTTGATGGGATTGGTCGTTATCAGTTGTTGGGTGAATCGGTAGATGATGCCGCAGGCGAAGCCTTTGATAAAGTCGCTAAAATGCTTAACTTAGATTACCCTGGTGGCCCTAATGTGGCTAAATTGGCCTTGAAAGGTAACGGTGAGGCGTTTACTTTTCCGCGCCCTATGTTAGATAGGCCGGGTTTAGATTTTTCGTTTAGTGGTTTAAAAACATCAGTGTTAACAGCGTATAAGCAAACGGCTGATTACCCTAATAAATTAGCCGATATTGCCGCCAGTTTTGAAGCGGCGATTGTAGATAGTTTGGTGCGTAAATGTGAGCGAGCCTTAAAACAAACAGGCTTAAAACGCTTAGTGATGGCAGGTGGGGTAAGTGCGAATGTGCGCCTACGCGCTCAATTACTAGACTTGGCACAACGTAAGCGTTGGCAGGTGTTTTATCCGTCGCCTATGTTTTGTACCGATAATGGTGCAATGATTGCCTATGCAGGGTGTCAGCGTTTGATGGCAGGACAGCAAGAAGGCTTAGGTGTAACCATTAAACCACGTTGGCCTATGGTTGAGTTGGCGGCGGTATAAGTTGGCTTCGACTCCGCTCAGCTAACACAACAGCATTTTTAGCGGGGTCGAAAGATATTCCCTGAGCAAAATCATATTCTAGCACCCTCTCCTTTGGGAGAGGGCTAGATTTAGCAGTTAGTAACTTTTACGAAACTCTGTGCCATGACATTTAGGGCAAGGTGGAATATGGGTTGTTTTTTCAATTTTTAGCGTTTGCTCACACTTTAAGCAGGTCAATGTGCCAGCACTGGTTACTTCGCCTGTATGATAGGTCAAGGCTTTTTCGGTTTTTTCGGATAAAAACTCAAAACCTTTGCTAGCACTTTGGAGTAAACTCGATAGCACCGATACCGCACCTGCGCCTAAACGTGACGGATGTAAGCGTTTTTGTGCTTCTTCGCTTAAATCTTTCATGTCTTCTTGGGTTTGCTCTAAATCACGCTTTAGGTAGTCTTTAAACTTATCGGCTTGTTCGGAAGTTACTTCGCCTGCAACCGATAATTGTTCTTTGGCCACATCAAGAGCTTTATCCATGGCTTCACGGCCTTTTTCTTGGCTTGCCTGATAGAGATCGCTAAATTTGGCACTAAATTTATCATAAGCAGACTCAGCGTGGCTTTTGGCTTCGGCACTGGTGGCTTCTACTTTTTCAGTGACAGTATCTTTGGCATCAGCAACTTTTTCTTTAACGGTTTCTGTGATGTTTTGGGCATCAGCTTTAGTTTTTTCTAGGTCATCTTTTAAATAGTCTTTTGCCTGATGTGCTTTTTCGGCAACAGCTTCTTTGGTGGTATCTAAGACATCGGTGACTTTTTCTTTGGCAGTGTCGGTAAGGTTTTGAACATCGGCTTTGGTTTTTTCGAGGTCGTCTTTTAAATAGTCTTTTGCTTGATGTGCTTTTTCGGCAACAACGTCTTTTGTGGTATCTAAAGCACTAGTAACGCTGTCTTTGACTTTATCCATAAGTCCTGTAAGCCCACTTTTAGTTGTATCTGATTTTTGATTAGTGTCAGTCATCATTTAACTCCATCATATAAAAAATATTTATCACTTGGATTGTTGCATAAAACTATCCAAGCTCTGCTCTTCTAGCATACTACGACTTGTATGACTAGCAAATGACATTTTTAGGACTTACGCGGTTATCGCTTATTTGCTCACTATGCAATCGTTTTTAACGATTTTTAGCTTACAAAACGCGCTAATCTCGGTGAGATGCGTAAGTCCTCATTTTATATTTAGGTTGTGTTGTGTTTTTCGCTTCGATTGCATCTTTGCTGTGGCATAGGTAGTCTTAAGGTACTTCACAACTAAAAAACTCTACTGTGGATTATAACGAGGTTTAATAATAAGATGCTTTTTGCCCCAGAAATTACGCCTAATGCGTACATCCCCCCACAACGCCTTTTATTAGGGCCAGGCCCTTCGGATATTTCGCCGCGTGTTTTACAAGCTATGGCTAAACCAACGATTGGTTATTTAGACCCTAGTTTTGTAACCATGATGGAAGAATTAAAATCACTATTACGTTATGCCTTTCAGACCAAAAATGCGATGACCTTTCCTGTGTCTGGGCCAGGTTCGGCAGGTATGGAAATGTGTTTTGTTAATTTAGTTAGCCCCAATGATAAAGTTATCGTGTGTCGTAATGGCGTGTTTGGTAATCGTATGGTCGAAAACGTGGAGCGTTGCGGCGGTGTAGCGATTATTGTGGATGATGAATGGGGTACAGCCATTGATGTTAATAAAGTCGCGGATGCACTCAAAGCAAATCCTGATACCAAAGTTTTGGCCTTTGTTCATGCCGAAACCTCAACAGGTGCGTTATCAGATGCCGCTGCTTTATGTAAATTAGCCCAAGAGTATGGCTGTTTAAGTATTGTGGATGCGGTTACTTCGCTGGGTGGTGTGCCTGTATTGGTTGATGCGTGGGGTGCAGATGCGGTGTATTCGGGCAGTCAAAAATGCCTCTCTTGTACACCGGGTTTATCGCCGATTACCTTTAGCGATAAAGCGATTGCCACGGTTAAAGCGCGTACCCATAAATGCCAAAGTTGGTTTTTAGACCTTAATTTGTTGTTGGGCTATTGGGGTGAAACCACAAGAACTTATCATCATACTGCGCCAACTAATAGCCTATATGCCCTGCATGAGTCGTTATTAATGTTGCAGCAAGAAGGCTTAAAAAATGCGTGGGCGCGTCATCAGCGTAATCATCAAGCTCTAAAAGCAGGTTTAAGCCAGTTAGATATTAATTTTGTGGTTAATGAACAAGACCGTTTGCCTCAGTTAAATTCGATTCATATTCCTACGGGTTTAGATGAAAAACAAGTACGTGCTGACTTATTGCAACAACATGGCATCGAAATAGGTGCAGGTTTGGGTGCATTAGCAGGTAAAATATGGCGTATTGGCTTGATGGGATATTCGAGCCGTGTCGAAAATGTCATTAGCTGTTTGCAAGCTTTAGAAAGTGTGTTGCGTCAACAGGGTATGAATTGCCCAGAAGGGATTGCAGTTGCTGCGGCTTATCGTTCTTATGCGCAGCAAGCACAACAAACGAAGTAAACCTATGAAACGAGTCAGTGTTGGGGTTGGGGTTATGGCAATTGTAGGCTTGGGTGGGTGTACGTCTGCACCTAAGCCACAACCTAGAATAATGTCGATTATACCGCCTGTGCAAATGCGTGTTATGAGTGTGGGCGCACCAACAGCCTCGTCAACCATCAATGTCAACGCGACTATTCCTGATAGCTTTGATAACTCCACATGGCAATTACTGCAAATACGCGGCCAGCGCATGAGTGCCGATAACTTAGCTCCTGTTTTTAGTTTTAAATCGGGTGAGTTGTCGGGTTTTACGGGTTGTAAAAGCTTAACAGGCACTTATCAGCGTGACGGTGTAGATTTGTGGGTCACAAGCTTTCAAATGGATAGTCAGCCGTGTGATGCCTTGCAATTGCAGCAGCAGTTAGTAGAATGGGCATGGATGCAGGTACGTCATATTCGTATTATTCAAGCCAATAATTATTTAGCTCTGTTAGATGACTATAATAATCTATTGGCTGAGTTAAAGCCTTTAAAATGACAGGTGTGAGTTAGGCATTTAAAAAGATATTGGCTTGGTGATAGGCCAAAAACTCAGGCTCTGGTTGAAATTTTTTGGGTAAGTTAATAGATAGGCCTTCGAGTGCTAGTAAGTAGTCTTGACCAAGTGAGCTATGTTCTTGGTATTTAAGTTGTTTGGAAACGTGAATCATAAAGTCAGGTGTAACTGTGATTAAGCCTGCATCATAAGCTTTATCATGTAATGCAGATAGGCATAAGCCGTTACGTGGATTGAGTCTCTGTTGTGTGTTATGACTCCACGGCATAATATGACTGGCAATTAACAATGTGAGGGTATTAATTCCACTCATACAGCATTTGCCCTCATAACTGCTTAATACAGCCTTTCTAAAAAAACTTTGTTTCACGCGTGTTTTAACGGAGCGTACTGTGTCATGGCCAGTGAAGTTAGCCTGATTGGCGTTATCAACGCTGGATAAACTGACCAAACTGGATGTTGATTGCACTAAGTTATCAACAAGAATTTGACTTTCTTCACCAATCAATTCAGGGTGTTGCATAAAATTTTGCCATATCTCGCGGTCTAATTTAGAGCAACTACTTAGTCCTTTGCGGCCACTTTGCGTAATCACAGGGTCAAGACTCGCCAGATTAACTAATTTCATGGCTAATGAACTGGGACTCCTGTTCATTAGTTCGGCTGTTTTAATAATAATGGGGTTACGGCTATGTAGTTGCCCAAATGATAATTGGCAATATAAATTAAGTGCGATAAGTGTTTGCTCACGCGTCCATGCTTGTTTACTCATTCTTTTTACCTTAAAAGTTACGGCTCTTTCTTTTCCCCAAACTTACGTTCTTCACCTTTAAGCAAGGCTTTAATATTTTGTTTATGACGTGCAATTAACAAAACACTCATGCCAAAAATACCTAACATATAAGATGGGCAAATAAACCATGCCGCAATGGGTGCAGCAGTAAANNGGGTATAAATGCCCTAAAAAAGCCGCTAAACCAATCGCGCTAATTAAATCGGGTGCTAGGTGTAACTGTTGAGCTATCAAGACTAATGGCACACCTTTGAGCATATCGCCTGCCAAGGTAATAATGGCCGCTTTTTTGCCACCAATACGCATCACATTGGTTGCACCAGGATTATTTGAGCCTTGAGTGCGTGGGTCGGGCAAGCGTAAAAGTTTACAAACAATAATGGCAGAGCAAACCGAACCCAATAAATAGGCTACAACTAATAAGGCAATGGCAAAAATATCAGACATTTGTGGTATTCGCTAAAAGTATGAGTCAGGTGTACGCTATAATAGCAAGCTCTTGTAAATCTAAGGTGATAAATAGCACGATGGATATTTTATACATTCGTAATTTAAAGATAGATGCGGTTGTTGGGATTTTCTCGTGGGAGAAACGCATTCGCCAGCCGTTACATCTTGATTTAGAAATTGCACTTGATATTCGTCAGGCAGCGGCTACCGATAATATTGCCTATGCCTTAGATTATAAAACAGTTTCTACGCGTTTAACTCAATATATTAGCCAAAGTGAATGGCATTTAATTGAAACCTTAGCCGAAAAAATTGCCACTTTATTGATGGAAGAGTTTGGCGTAACGTGGTTGCGTTTGCGTTTGTCCAAACCTGCGGCATTGCCTGCGGCAGACAGCGTAGGTTTGTTGATTGAGCGCGGTAGTTTGCAGTTAAAGCCTTTGTTTGGCTAACATTACTCCAAACCCAAGGTATGACTTCTGCCCCCATCTACCGCAATAATTTGACCTGTAATATATGGCGCATCGTTAATCAAAAAACTGACGGTACGCGCAATATCTTCGGGGCAACCCGAACGCTGTAGCGGCACACTGGCCAAAATTTGTTGTTGAGTATCGTTGGCAATCGCGGAGGCAGTTTGTGCTTGTGGCCACAACACTGCACCTGGTGCGACCCCATTAACCCGTACTTTGGGCGCAAGCTCTTTGGCCAAAGAATAAGTCATCATTTGCAAAGCCGCTTTGGCCATGCAATAAATGGTGTGTTGTTTAAAGGGGCGTTGTGCGTGAATATCCACAATATTAACAATCGTGCCATGAGCCTCTTGTAATAAGGGGTTAAGTGCTTGACTCAAAAAAAATGGCGCACGGGCATTGCTACTTATTAAGTTATTCCAATCATCTAATGACGCTCTACCAATTCGCGTAGGGTAAAAAGTAGAGGCGTTATTGACTAAGGCATCCAAACCGCCTGTTAGTTCTAAGATTCGCTTGGGCAAAGCGTCAATTTCATCAATTTTATCTAAATTAGCATACACACTAAAAGCACTCATCGGACGGATGTTGTGTAGTTCACCTACTAAAGCCATTGCTGCTTGCTGACTATGACGATAATGCACCAGCACTGTCCAACCTTGCGCGTGTAAGTGACGCACAATAGCTGCACCAACTCGTTGTGCGCCACCTGTGACCAAAGCGACCTTTGTTTTATTAAGCATGATAATCCTGTTTAAACTGCGCTAAGGCTTTAATACGTGCGGCACTTAACGCATCACCCAAGGCTTGACCTATTAAATATTCGGCATTAACTAACTGTTTAGGCGTTATCGCTGCGGCTACGTTTCGCGCTTGCCAAAAATAATCAAATTGTGGGTAATCTTTATGCTCCCAGCCCAAACGCCCTTGGGTATCTGCTTTGCAGGCCAACAAAAAATCTTTAAAGCGTTGTGGGCGACGTAGAGCATCTAAGGCTTGTAGTTTTTTATATAATGTTTTGGCTTGCAACTCTACAACACGATGACATTCTAAATGATACTCACACACCAATTCGGCTAATTGTTGATACTCTTTAGGCACTTTATAACGCGCACAAAAGGCTTTTACTAGCGGTACGCCTGCTTGCTCATGTCCTATATGACGCGGCAAAATATGGGTAGGGGTAATGCCTTTGCCCAAGTCGTGCATTAATACCGCAAAACGTATTTGAGGTGAGAGTTGATCACGCGCAGCCACTTGTAAGCACATGAGTAAATGTATGCCTGTATCAATTTCGGGGTGATATTCGGCGCGTTGCGGTACACCAAATAATTGGTCAATTTCAGGGAACAACACTTTTAATGCGCCACAATCGCGTAACACTTGAATATAAACATCGGGGTAATTTTCATTAAGGGCTTTGTCGGTTTCTTGCCACACGCGCTCAACCGTTAAATGATTTAGTTCACCTGCATTAACCATGTGTTGCATCAGGGTGAGTGTTTCGGGTGCGACTGTAAAACCTAAGCCTGCGTAACGTGCCGCAAAACGTGCCACACGCAAGACTCGTAACGGGTCTTCACTAAATGCTTCAGACACATGACGTAATAAACGAGCGTTTAAATCGGCTTGACCACCATAAGGGTCAATGAGCTGTCCGTGTTGGTCTTGAGCCATGGCATTGATGGTTAAATCACGTCGTGCGAGGTCTTGTTCTAGGCTAATGTG
>DDBM01000058.1 GCA_002333125.1 Moraxellaceae bacterium UBA2032
AAATGCTGACCCATCTAGCACCGCCAATTCAGCAATAAAAAAATCAATTATTTATTATTCTCTATCACTGGTGGCTTCACTCACAATTTATGGTGTAGCAAATTCAGTAAATGGAAATAGCCCAGATAGGCGTTCTGTTGCTTATAATGTAGCTCCTCCCGAATATCGCCAGACTCAATCAGCTAATGCTGGTTATACTCGACCAAATTCAGCACCAAATGGCGCATCATGGCCTAGTGTTGCTGGCTATGTGAAAGGCTTTAAAAAGTTACATACTGATGGCCTATCAAGCGTTACGATTGACAATTCGCGGAATAATTCTGATGTTTTTGTGAAGTTAACTTCGATAAGCGGGCTGGAGTCCTATCCTGTTCGTGTGTTTTTTATACCTGCATTTGGTCAATTTACAATTAATAAAATTCGTGCAGGCTTGTATGATATTAGATACCGAGATTTGGACTCGGGCAGTCTTTCAAAGTCGGAGTCTTTTACCTTGCAGGAAACAGAAACATATGACGGTATAGAGTACAGTAACTTTACAATGACTTTATATAAAACCCAAAATGGTAATATGCAAACATACGGGCTGTCAGAAAATGAGTTCTAATATTGGTCAATGCCGTGAACAACCTAACTTCGGCATCAAGTGCGACAAGTACCCAGCCACTAATTGCTCATTTTTTGGTATTTGTGATTACGGTTTTCTTATTAATTTGTTGTAGGGTACTCGCGCCTTATGCGGGTAGTTAGGGTTTTATGGATGAGATTCACTTTTTTGGTTGTTATATTTCTATCGGGCAGTATATATGCCGATGATAAAATTTATGAATGGATGCTAAAACAATATGAAGCGAAAAATGAAACAATAATTGATAATCAAGTTGATGTTAATATAGATGGAGAGCCGCATTTTGTAATAGTTGCAAGAGA
This sequence comes from Moraxellaceae bacterium UBA2032, assembly GCA_002333125.1. Classification (GTDB taxonomy): domain Bacteria; phylum Pseudomonadota; class Gammaproteobacteria; order Pseudomonadales; family Moraxellaceae; genus Agitococcus. Next base: position 931 of record DDBM01000058.1, read on the forward strand.
TGTTGATGCAGAAAGGGATGCTGATACTTCTACTGATAAACAGTATCTCGGGGTATTCAAAAAAATACAAGGAAAGTTTGTTAGTGTCGCACTTGCTCGCTTAACAGATGTTGGTTATCAGGAATATCCAATAGCTGAGATTAAAAATAACGCCATATTTTTAATGACCACTTACTGTCATCATGGATGTTATTATAAACGATATCAATTTAAGAAAATTAACCAACGGTTAAAACTTGTTGGATTTGAATTACTAAGCACAACGCTTTTTTACGATTTTGCGGGTATTGATAATTATCTTGCTTTGTGTGAGCATAAAGAAGCTAATTGCAATTTTGGCGTGGCCTATGGAAATAGCTATAACTATCTTACGTCAACATCTATTTGCTGGCTTGATATTACTCCGATGACAGAAGCTGAAGCAAAACCTGATAGAGTTAATCAATATCAACCGAGAGGAGTTCAGCATAAAATGCTGTTTAAAAAAACACCTTTGAAACTTCTTGACGGCTTTGATACAAATACATATTCTCCACCCAAATCCTGCAATTTTGATTACAGGAAAAAATTAAATTTATCTACCCCATAAATTTAAAATCGAACAGTACGAAAATGTTGTGAAGAATATTAGATTAGGTTTTTTCGTAAAAAATGCGTTTGTAATTGTAACACCCTAACTTGCGCGTCAAGTGCGACAAGCACCCAGCCGCTTATGGGGCTATTTTCGAGTGCAGTGATTACTGAGTTTTTGTTNNGTTAGACGCTTATTGTTTTCCACACAAATTCGTCTTTTGTTTCATCTAATATCTTTTCACGCTCAATACAAAATACTGACTTTCTTACATCTCCCCAGCCGAGCGACAACTCAAAGACTTCTATTTTTTCATAGTCATCTGTATGCTGCGAAATGTTAAAACCATTTAACATTTTATCACTTATTTCCTTTTTTGCTTTTTCTAAAGTACCAAAATACCCAATCGGGAAACAATACTCATCGTTTGTCGTGTCGCATACTTCAAAAATACTCATCGCTATACCTCCTACGCTTTCTAACTCTCGCTCAATTCGATAAAACCCCAAAAACTCATTTTTCGATGCTTTACCGTATAAAAAATACGGCAAACAGCCAAAAACTAGGGGTTTTACGAATTAGCTTTTTAGTTAGGCACTAATACCATCTACAATCGTTTTAAGTTTTGCATACAGCAAATCACCATCAACCACCTTTTGTCTATGCGGTATGTTTGGGTTATCCCACACTAAGCAGTCACTCATTGCAGCTTTAAGCTGTTTTTTAATGCGCTTTGCTTCATTGTAGTGTGTCGCGTTCACCCGTTCTGCTTGCTGAATTGGTGTCTCTTTTCTGCTATCGCATAAATCATGCTCGTTCATTTTCAAGCTCCTGTTTGTAAGTGTTAAACCAAGTCTGTTTTTTATGCTTCGATGGCGGGTAGCTTCTTTCGCCATTGCAAATGCAGCAAACATCAATAGCGGGTGCATCGCTATTGCACTTCGGGCAAAAACCAAAAAACAATCTGTATTTTGCAATCGCTAGTCTCAAATACAACATTGTCATAACCTCTATTCATCGTTAAAATTGCCTAACTCTGCATGAAGTCCGATAACCACCCAGACAATTATTAAGGTTTACTGTCAGCGCATAAGTGNNATGCGTTGGTAGTTAGAGCTTAGTTGCAATATCCGCCACAAACTGCACATTGCCCTTTAGGTTCGCCAAAATCGTGGCAAACTAATGTATCTAAAACAAACTCATGCGTTCTTGGTGCGTCTTGCCAGTGCGTTGGATACACCAAAGCTCTCAGCCCGTCTTCTAAGTCAGCAACAGCAAATGCTTCATCGCCAGTTAGATAGTTTTGAACCCATTCACCGCAGTAAACATTTTCTCCAGTCCAAACTAAGACCCGCCTATTTCTTGGGCAAGAATCTATTGTTTTCCACCCAAACGCTTCTAACTCA
>DDBM01000030.1 GCA_002333125.1 Moraxellaceae bacterium UBA2032
ACGACGACAAAGCCGTTAAAAACGAACTATGGAACGGATTGTTGTCGTAGTAGTAACGAGGTGATGCTGTTGAAAACTCAAAGTCTAAACGACGAGGCGGAATATTAACCGTTGTGCCAAGTGCTTGTTTTTTAGCAGTTGGTTTGACCTGAGTAGTCACAGAATGAGAAACAGCTGCAGTATTCATTTTCAACCTCTAGCGTTACAGTGTGTAATGTCATATTCTTAATTTAACTGTATGAGCGTATGGTAAGTAGGTGCTTACGTGCCATCTTTTTATCATTAAAGGCCAAGATCCCATGTACTCACTGCAAAGTTTGCCTGCTGTTTATCCTTTATTGATGGTCGATATTGCCGCTCGTTGGAATGTTAAACCCGAAGAATTGCTCGGTGATTTAGGCTTAACCCGCGAGATGCTGTTAGATCCACAACGACGTATTTCCTTGGAAATGCTCAATCAATTACTGATTAAAACGCAGGAGCTGACGCAAAAAGCGGAATTAGCCATTTTATTTGGCCAAGAAATGCAAATTTCGATGCACGGTTTTATTGGTTTTGCCGCATTAACCGCAGCTAATGTTCGTCAGGCTTTAGGTATTGCCGAGCGTTTTGTCGGCATGATTAGTGATATTGTCGGCATCCGTTTAGAAGAGACCGATGATTCGGCGATTTTATATTTAGATGTGAATACCGACTTACAACCACTGCGTGATACGGCGATAATGGCTGTGATTTTTGGCTTTGTGCACATGGGTCATGTTGCCACTGGCCGCTCATTGTCAGGGCGAGTGGAAATTGACTTTCCTGCACCCAGCTTTCTTGCACCGATATTGCCTTTTTTACCAGGTGAAGTGTTTGTAGAGCAACAAGCCAACCGTATCATTTTTAGTAAAGAATATTTGGACTTGCCCTTAGTGATGGCTAACCCTATCGCTAGTCAATTGGCGTTATCGCAATGTGAACAAGGCTTAGAGAAGTTTGGTTTAGAACAACCGTTTGTGGCGCAAGTAAAAGCCTTAATGTTTGATGAGCAGACAGGTTTTGCTTCTTTAGAGCACGTCGCCAGTCGTTTACACATGTCCGAACGGACGTTAAAGCGCCAATTAGCGAAACACAGTATTACTTACAGCGATTTAGTCGATGAATCGCGTAAACAAAAAGCGATAGATTTATTGTCGGATAAAAAGCAAAGTCTAGACGATATTTCTGAATATTTAGGCTATTCCGATATGGCGAATTTCACCCGCGCTTTTAAACGCTGGACGGGGCAAACGCCCAGTGCATTTAGGAAGTTGTAGGGGTTAATTTTTACGTCGAGGAAGTCCCCCTCTTTAGCAAAGAGGGGCTAGGGGAGATTTGCAGCGATTGGCTGTAAATCCCCCTCAATTCCCCTTTTCCAAAGGGGGAAGCTTTACGCAAACGCCCAATCATCCTCAAGCAAACGTCTGCACCAACACTTGTTTTAGCCGAGCAAACGCTAAAGGTTTGGCAAGAAAGTTATTCATCCCGACATCAAGACAACGCTGTTGCTGCTCGCGCATGGCATGAGCCGTTAACGCAATAATATGCACAGGCCGAAGCTGTTGCTCGCGCTCAAAATCACGCATTTTTGCTGTTGATAAATAACCATCTAACACGGGCATTTCACAATCCATCATAATCAAATCATAGGCTAACGGATTAGCCATATATTTTTTATAGGCTTCCAAGCCATTATTGGTGATATCGGCGGCAAGGCCTAATTTTTTCAACATCCCCATAATCACCATTTGATTAACTAAATTATCTTCAGCTATTAATACCCGTTTCCCACTAAATAAAGACACTACTTCATTATCATCTTGCTCAAGCTTGTTGACGACTGCTGGCTCATTGACCTTTTCTCCCATTACCCGTAACAAACTATCCCGCAAGGCGTTGGTAGAGGTTGGCTTAGGGATAACTTCGGTTAAGGCCGCAGATAAGCTCACTTGTTGGTCAAGTGGTGCACGCAGGGTCGTCAGCAAAATACGTTTTACTGCAGCCAACTCGGGAAGCTCTGCCATTTTATGAGCAATGGCTAGACCCGTCATCGGTGCTAATAATGCATCTAAAATCACTAGGTCATAAGGCTTGTGCGTTTGGTACGCTTTGACCATCAACAGTAAAGCACTCTCGCCATTATCCACGGCATCGGCAACCATTCCCCAAGCTCGTGCTTGTTCGGTCATGGTGGTACTAAACTCCACAGAATGGTCAACAAATAACACTTTCACTCCGTTTAACAGGGTTAATGGCCGCGTATGACTATGAATATAATCTTCACTCGCAGCTTGATACGGTAAAGTAACGGCAAACGTCGTTCCTCGCCCCAAACGACTATCAACAACCATTTCNNGTTGAGGAATCTGCTTGGCTAAATGCTTGAAACAACTTGCCTTTTTGCTCAGCGGTCATCCCAATACCTGTATCCGTCACCATAAACTGCAAATACGTGTGCCCTGCTATTTGTTGGGTCTGAACACGTAAACTTATGCCACCGTGCTGGGTAAACTTGAAGGCGTTGCTTAATAAATTGAGTAAAATTTGTCTTAATCGAGTTGGGTCAGATTGAATAAAAACGGGTGTATTAGGGGCAATAGACGCTAAAAAATCGAGCCTTTTTTCTTCGGCGGTCATGGCAAATATAGAGGCGCATTCTAGGAGCAAGGTTTCTAAATCCATATCAATGTGCTCAATGTCCATCTTGCCTGCTTCGACTTTGGAAAAATCCAAAATATCATTAATAATGTGCAGTAGAGCTTTACCTGAATGATGAAGTACACGGACAAATTGTTGTTGTTGTGAGCTTAAGTGAGTAGTTTGTAATAAATCGGTCATGCCCAAAACGCCGTTCATGGGGGTTCGGATTTCATGGCTCATATTGGCTAAAAACAAACCTTTAGAGGCGTTAGCACGCTCAGCATCAATACGCGCCTGTTCTAAGGCTTCATTTTGAAGGCGTAAGGTTTGCGTTTGCCGAATCACTTCGTGTTCTAAATATTGATAATGTCCTGTGCTCACAAGGGTATAGCTGATGGCAATACTCGTTCCAATCAAGCCAATAATCAGCACCATCCACGTTAACCATGCATTATAAGCGGCAATGTGCTGAGCTTTTGGCCATAGCTCAAGCTGCCAAATTTGCTGACCGATTTTAACGGAGGAAATGTAATGTAAACCCATCTGCTGTGAGGTATTTATTAGCTTTGCTGTAGGATATTGCCCGTACAAAACAATACCTGTTTTTTGCTCTGTTACTAATAATGACTGTCCATCTGGCATTATCTTTTGTGTCAAATAGGCTAATACTTCGTCCGTTTTCAGCACGACAATAACAAAGCCTTTAAGGTTATCCCATGTGGCGGCACCTTTGGCAGGTGTTTTAAAAACAGGGGTATACAATAATGCTGCAGGACGTAAAGTCGGCGTTTGAATGAGAATACGCGGTGCCGATAGAATTGGATTTTTTTGTTGGGCAGCCAGCTCTAAAAAGGCTTTGCTTCCTGCGTGCGTTAAAATATCAAAACCAATTACGACGTAGTTTTTAGCAAACGGTTCAATATACTCAATGGGTAAATATTCTGTGCGAGACTGTGCCGGCGCGAGTAATGTGCCCGTTTTTTGCTGTTTTTCGGTGATTTGAGTCGGTAAATTAATATCTTGTGAAACGTTTTTCTGCCAAAAACCTCGCTGCTCCTGACTAATTAATGGAGCCCATTCCACAGCTTGCACTTCTGAATGCTTTTCTGACCATTCATGAACAAACTGTTTAAATTCAGCACGGGTCACGACATCACTACTCTGAAAAAATGCACGCAGTAAGAGTGAAAACTGATCGTACTCCGCCAAATGCTGCTGCATTTGGCTGACAACGTGCGCACCTGCGAGTTGAAAATTTCCCGCACGTTCTGTTTTTTCTAAAGCGGTCGCTAATAAAAAAGCTAACGCCGCCAAGATAAAGGTGACGGAAGCCACCATCGTCACCATCAGCGCGCGCATACGTTCATAATATGGAGGAGCCAGTCCCCACACTAACACGAGTGGGGTAAATATCCATACGCCAATGCTATCGCCCACCCACCATGTAAACCAGTTGTGCCAATATAAATCGGCAGTCAAGACACCAAAGCCATAAAGCACCGCCGTGCTCCATGTGGCATTAAACAAAGTCGCTAAACCACCACCCAAGACCAGCGTTCTAATGACAATATGAGGGGCATGAAAAGCAAAAAAATGACTGACATACCGCTGAATTAACCAAGTACCCAACCATGCTTGTGCTGCCGCTCCTAAGGCAATTAATAGTGGAACCGTCCAACCGACATCAAATAAACCTAAGCCTGCATTATGCGCGACCACCGTGACATTGACGGCAAACGAGCCAAGCACAATACCTAATAATAAACGCCGACCAAACAGTAAAATCCAGCCCAAGGCAATACCCGACGCAGGCCAAACAATAGTGGCATAACCTGGTGGAGCAGCCAGTAAAATCCCCAGTTTTCCTGTTAAAAAATAACAGGCTGCTAGCAGCAAACTACCAACGAGCCAATGTCGAGCCAAACGACCAATATGTGCTTCTAGAGTCTGTACCTTGTGCTGAGTATCCATATTTATATCAACTTAGCTGAGAACTGACGCGCTGGATAAATCAAAGATCATCAGCAAACTCAATACGATTACGCCCTAAAGCTT
>DDBM01000029.1:0-449 GCA_002333125.1 Moraxellaceae bacterium UBA2032
TGGCAAATGCGGCCTGTTAAATCGGTTGATGATGTGTTGCAGCAAGTGGAATACTTTGTTGATGCGCTCTCTGACTATCAATGTGATGTGGCGTTATTTCCCGAGTTTTTTAATGCCTCGTTGATGGGTGTAGAAGCGCACAAAACCTCTTTAGATGCCGTTAAAGATTTAGCTAACTACACTAGCGAAATTGTAGATGCTATCTCTAAAATGGCCGTCAGCTATAACATCAATATTATTGCAGGCTCAATGCCCCTTATAGAGGAAGGCGAACTTTATAACGTGGCCTATTTATGTCGTCGTGATGGCACAATAGACACACAATATAAAATTCACCCCACACCCAGCGAAAAACGCGAATGGATTATGCAAGGTGGTGACCAACTCAAAGTATTTGAAACCGACTTTGGCAAAATTGGGATATTAATTTGTTATGACTCTGAGTTTCC
>DDBM01000029.1:463-2853 GCA_002333125.1 Moraxellaceae bacterium UBA2032
GCGGTGTTTTCGCCGTCTGATTTTGCCTTTCCGCACGATGCGATTATGGCCGAAACCACACCAAATACCGAAATGACGTTAATTGTGGACTTAGATTTAGAAAAACTCAAAAAACTGCAAAACGAAGGCTCAGTACGCAATTATTTAGACAGAAGACGTGATTTGTATAAAATCCAATGGTTGGGTAAATAGTTGGTTTTTGACAATTATTCGTAGGGGTGCATGATTGCACCCATTAAAAACAGGGCGTAATCATGCGCCCCTACAGTTGGTTTTGGCAGCATCCATACAAACTACTAGCACCTACAAAACTACCACTTCATCGCTAAAATCATCTTTAATACGTGTACCTGCACATAACACCGAATACACCATGCAATCCAATACCTGTTTTTGAGTGCTAAGGCGATTAGCAAAGGTAGGTGAAAGCTGACAGTCTCCATCACCAATCATCAATATATCGGCTTTTTGATAATCTTTTTGTGAGGCAATAATATCTAATGCACGCTGCAAAGGGGTTTCAAAATCTGTACCACCACCAAAGCCTTGTTGTAAAAATTTGAGTAATCCAGCCGACTCATTGTTAGCCAACATAGAAAACTCACGAAGCTCTCCACTTGCCCCAAATAACAAAATGTGCAATGAACGATTCTCTTTTTGCAAAATATTCGCAATAGCCAACAGCAAGGCTTTGGCCTTTAACATTGGCTGTCCTTGCATACTGCCCGAGCTATCTAAACAAGCAACCACAGGCCCCGTGCGTTGTTGGTGCGTTTCTGTTGTTTCGCCTATAACATGAGTCGTACCTTGCAACTCATAGGTGAGTAATTGTTTTTCTAATAAACGTGCATAAAAAAGCATTTCTAGCGTTTCATCTTCTAAATTTAATAACTCGCTTGGCAAAACTCGCATAACATCATCGCTACGGTGTGTGCCGTGTACTTCACTCTTGCTGGCTTGGGGAATTTTGGTTTGTTTTTTTCTCTCTTCGCTAATATAAGCGCGACCCATTTTGTGCGCTAATTCTTTGATTTTATGATTATTTTGCAAAGCATTGGCTAAAGCACTAAAGTCTTCGTTACAGGCTTTAAGGTCAGCATAACTAAACTTAGCATCAGGACACGCCGCCAAAAATCCTTTGGCTTTTTCGTAAGTGTTGGCAATATCCTGCATGACTATTCTAAAGTTTGCTAATTTTTTACGAATATTTTCGGGGATATTTTCATCAGCAATTTCTTGCTCGTAGGCTTGAGTTTCTGCTAATTGTTGCTGTATTTGTTGAATACTCTCGGCATTTAAGGGCAAATTCTTAAAGTAATCATTATGGGCTTGCCAATCGGGTTCGGGTGGAGGCGACTCTTTGTTTTTGTCGTTTTGCCAATCCCACAAACGCCATTTGGTTGCGCCTAAGTTTATTCTGGCAGCTTGTTTAAGTAAGCCAATGGTTGGCTCCCATGTATCGGGTGTAAACATATCTGAGGCCACGTCTAACCAAGAGCTATTTGCTACTTGACTGCTTTTCTCAACACATTTTTGTGAAAATTGATGACAATTTTTAAGCACTAAGCCATAAAAAGATCGTTCTCCTACTTGGTCGTTGGCATAATCAGCGACATTATTATCGCCTACCGCGCCGTATTTGTTGCATGAGACATAAATTTTGCGGCCTAAGGTGCTTTTTGAGATGAAGCTCGCAGGAGAGCAGCGTCGTACGGCGCTTTCTGCCATGCCTTCTACTTCAATGTTAGAAATGTTGCCATCGCCCACATAAATTCCTGAATGCTCTACCGCTACCCATAAGTCGCAATACAACACACTACCTGCTACAGGCGTGACTTTGTCGCGCAGGGTGCTATCCATAAAGTATTTAATGGCTTTAATGCCTGTGGGTATGGCTGCTGTAAAAGGATTTAAGAGTTTTGAGATAGCAGCAAACATCTATTTATTCCTTGTTGTGCTAATGACAATTTTGGCCAAGAAACTCCCTCTCCCATAGGGAGAGGGAGTTTCTTTTATAACCAAATATTGGCACGCATTTGTTGGCTAAGTAAGTCGTCATTGCTAGCTGATTGGCCTTGCCTAACACTATTTACAACAGCCCCAACCCCAACAGATTGCAATTGTGGTCGGTTTAAGGTGCTATTCCATTGCCATACTTTATTAAAGTCCCAACCTAAGGTATGTTCAAAATAATGTTGATTAAATAATGCGGCGGATACGGATTTGCCATCTTTGCCTTGTGCATCAGAAGCACCATTTATTGCTATGCTATCAAGGGAAATATTGTGTTGTAATGCGCATGTACCATCGATATTTTGTGCAATTCTTCCCAGTGAAGAAGAATTCTCATTCGCTGTTTTACCTAAAGCACAGTAACGAATCGTACTATT
>DDBM01000029.1:2871-10196 GCA_002333125.1 Moraxellaceae bacterium UBA2032
AGAACACTAAAGCAATCGGTAATGGTACATGCTGTTGCTATATTACCAATTAACGCATCTCCTGATTGACAGCGAGTGATTTCACATTGTTTAGCATTTTGAGTAATTAGATATTTAGATGAATCACAAGCAGTAATACGGCAATTATTTGCCGAATCAAGCAAAGAATAATCGACAACCGTACAGGCAGAAATATCACTATCATCTGCATTTATTGCCAATAACATCGTTTTTAAGCGTAAATTAATAACGCTAGAGTGTTGTTTAATGTTGCTAAATAGATGTTTAACCTGACTTTGCTGTTGCTGTCGCTGCTGAATTAATTGGCCAAGCGTCTGTTGCTGTTGCGTATAAATAATACTATACCCCCCACCATCATAATGCCCTTGAAAAGTAATCTCTGGCCATGTACTAAGCACACTACAATCTATATCGGCTGTTTGCTTAAAGTAATAGCCCTGTTGCCCTACTTCTGTGCGCTCTAAACCTGCAATATCTTGATAAGTGCTAATTAAAACAGGGTCAATTTGCGTGCCACTGCCTTTGTAGCCTTTAATCACAAATTTAGCATTGCCAAATTTATTATTTTTGAGGCGTGATGCTTCAAAGGCAGCATATGGGTCATCTTCTTGTATTGAAATAGAATGGCCTTGCAAAAATGCGTCAATATCACCTCTATTATCAGATGCACTTACAATCGGATAACTACAATCACGCAATACAGCCATAATCATGTCACGCACTTTAAGCGCATTATCAGGATGATTCCACAAACAATCTTTAAGCAAAAAAACATCTGACAAATCGACCGCAGTACGCCCATTAGTCGCAGCCGCCACACTCAACAATTTAATCACCTTTTTTAAGCGGCGGTCAGAAAGCTGTTCGCGTCTATCTTCCTTAAAAGTCTCGCGGTGTTTTTGCCAAATTTGTTGAATCGCTTGCACAATCTCAGGCGGAATGCTTACCTTATCAGCCGCTTGTTGAATAGCTTTTAACTCATCTGCCGTAAAAGGTGTAACACTGGCTTGTTCAAGTGTTTTTTCAAAAAGCTGCGGCAAACTGTCTAAACTGACATAATCCACAAACACACGCACCAAAAAACGGTCATACAAAGCACCAAGCTCTTCTTGGCCAGTTGGCAACTCATTTGATGCGGCAATAAGGGCTTGCATTGGCACACGTTGTAACTCTGCGCCATTGTGATAAATACGCTCATTTAAAATGGTTAATAAGGCATTCAAAATAGAGGAGCTAGCCTTAAAAATTTCATCCAAAAATGCAATACGCACCGTTGGTAAATAACCTGCAGTGTTGCGTTTTACACAATCCGCTTTAAGTGCTGCAATAGATAACGGGCCAAAAATTTCTTCGGGGGTCGAAAACTTAGTTAATAAATACTCAAAATAACGATGGCTATTGTCGTCTGTTGTTAGTGTTTGGGCGATGCGCCTAGCAATCAGGCTTTTGGCTGTACCCGGTGGGCCAATTAGCAGTAAGTTTTCGCCTGCCAAAACAGTCAACAATGCAATTTTAAGTATAGATTCACGCTCAACTAAGCCTTGATTAAGACCGTTAAACAATACTTGAATTTTGGTTTTTAAGTCGGGTGACATGCTATTTTCCATAATTTATTTGGCTATTGTTATGATGAGGCAAGAGTAAAAGTGTTGTACCAGTTATTTTAAGCGTAATAAAGTAAAAGTAACATTTAATACGACATACTTTGACGCGCTAGCACTTTTTACGTTAGCTACCACAAAAATCATTTTAATACTTTGACAACCATCAAATTGAGTGCTATCTTGGTTTTATAAATTAGCACGACAGTCTTATATTTGGAGCGTCTTTATGTCCACATCTGCACAAATTTTAAATCAACCCTTTACCCTGCCTAATGGCTCGGTTATCAAAAATCGCTTAGTCAAATCTGCCATGAGTGAAGCCCTTGGCACAACCGATAATCATGTAACACTGAGTTTAGCGCGTTTATATCAGCGTTGGGCAGACGGCGGTATTGGTTTGTGTATTACAGGCAATGTCATGATTGACCAACGCGCTTTAGGCGAGCCAAACAATGTGGTGGTTGAAGACGAACGCGACTTTGACTTGCTCAAAGCATGGGCTAAAGCAGGTACACAAAACAACACCCAATTATGGATGCAAATTAATCACCCTGGCAAACAAGTCCCCAAAGGTTTAAACCACGAAAGCGTTGCCCCCTCCGCGATTCCTTTTGGCAAACAAATGGCCTCTTTTTTTGCTACCCCACGCGAATTAACTCAAGCCGAAATTGAAGATATTATTCAACGCTTTGCGCGTACGGCTTTTATTGCCAAAAAAGCAGGCTTTAGTGGCGTACAAATTCATGGCGCACATGGCTATTTAGTCAGCCAATTTTTATCAGGTCATCACAACCAACGTAGCGACCAATGGGGCGGTAACCCTCAAAATCGTCGCCGTTTTGTACTCGAAGTTTATAAAGCCATGCGTCAACAAGTAGGCAATGACTTTGCTATTGGCATTAAACTTAATTCGGCAGATTTTCAAAAAGGCGGCTTTACAGAAGAAGAATCATTAGACGTGATTCGCGCTTTGTCTGAGGCTGGCATTGATATGATAGAAATATCTGGCGGTACTTACGAAGCGCCTGTTATGGCTGGCACCAAAAAAGTCGCCGTCAAAGATTCTACGCGTCGCCGTGAAGCCTACTTTTTGGAATTTGCCGAAAAAGCGCGTACCGCCACCAAAACACCCCTTATTGTAACAGGCGGATTTAGGTCACCCGATGGCATGAGCGAGGCGATTACCAGCGGAGCAGTTGATTTTGTAGGCATTGCACGCGCCTTAGCCATTGAGCCTGACGCACCTAATCGTTTATTAACAGGACAAATGCCACGTTATCAAGTTAAGCCCATTAAAACAGGCATTAAACCTGTGGATACAATGGCACTCATGGAAGTGGCATGGTATTCGCGTCAATTACGTCGTATGGCTAATGGTAAAGACCCAAAACCGAATGAGTCGGCTTTAATATCCCTTGTTTTAGGCCTAAGCGAAAATGGCTGGAACACGTTTAAAACACGCCGTTTACGTGCTTAAACTATAATCCCTCACCCCAACCCTCTCCCAAAGGGCGAGGGAGTCCTCTCTCCTTTTAGGAGAGAGCTACAGTGAGGGATGTTTTAACCCATCACTACCAGCCAGACACGCAACATTGGCATGGCAAAACCCATTATCAATAACAACAAAAATACCATCCACCATATAGATACTTTTTTAGCCAACAAATCGCCCTGATTGAGGCTGCTTTTATCTATAGGCCGATTCATTAACAAAGATGCCACAAAACAAACAAACAACGCCACAGCCAACAAAAAAAACCAAATTTGGGCTTGCTGCTGAAAAATAGCGGCTGCCACCGACGACAAGTTTATCACCAACAATGGCATATCAAGGTTTAGGCTCGAATTATCCTCGGCATAAACAGGTAAAATTGTTAGGCAAAATAGCGCGACTGACTGCAAAAAACATCTTAGTATCATTACCATGTTATATCTCGCGATTGCCTTAATAGGCAAGTTTAGGTATCTTGGCAAAAACATAGCTTGTCTGAGGCTTACGTGGTGATTGCTTATCTACTCGCTATGCAATCATTTACAACGATTTTTAGCAAGCAGAACGCATTCATTGCGGTGCAATGCGTAAGCCCTGATATTCGCCAATAATAACGTGATTTTGCCTGTTATTAACCACAGCTTATGCCTCTTTTTAGTGTTATAGGGTATTTTTATGGCTCAAATTTTGCTGCTCCACGGTGCTAATCTTAATTTATTAGGCACGCGTGAGCCAACAATTTATGGCGCAACCACACTAAACCAAATTAATGAACAATTAGCCACCAAAGCGCATCAACAAGGTTATACCTTAGATTGTTTGCAAAGCAATCACGAAGGCGTGTTAATTGACCGCATTCAGGCGGCAGCACACGACGGCACACAATATATTATTATAAATCCTGCCGCTTTTACGCATACCTCGGTTGCGATGCGTGATGCGATTTTGGCCATAAAAATTCCTTTTATTGAAGTACATTTATCTAATGTTCATGCCCGTGAAACCTTTAGACATCACTCTTATTTTTCTGATGTGGCTATTGGTGTGATTTGTGGCTTAGGCGCGCAAGGTTATGACTTTGCTTTGCAATATGTTTTACAGGCACTTACCAAAAAATAACCCGTTAATTTTTACCTATTTAGGGCTAACCCTGACGTGGGTTGTCCTGAACACACTTTGAATGATGAGAAACTACTATGGATATTCGTAAAGTCAAAAAATTGTTAGAAATGCTTGAAGAATCAAGTTTTGATGAACTCGAAATTAAAGAAGGCGAAGAATCCATTCGCATAGCCCGACATCAATCAGCACAAGCACACACACCAAACACCTATTATTTGCCACCTAGCGCAACTGCTACACCTAGCGCACAGCCTGCCACGCTTGCAGATGGTGCAATGGGGACTGCTCCACCACAAAACAAACCCCAAACCCAAGGTTTTATACAGCACTCTCCGATGGTGGGTACATTTTATCGTGCTTCTTCGCCAACAGCAGCTAACTTTGTGGAAGTGGGTCAAACTGTCAAAATCGGTGACACCTTATGTATTATCGAAGCCATGAAAATGATGAATCAAATTTTGGCCGACAAAGCAGGTGTGGTTGAATCTATTTTGGTAGAAAATGGCGAAGTGGTTGAGTTTGACCAAGCCTTGTTTACGATTGTTTAATTATTAACGAGGCCTTTATGCTCACCAAAGTCCTTATCGCTAACCGTGGCGAAATTGCTCTGCGTGTATTACGTGCTTGCAAAGAGTTAGGCATTCAAACCGTTGCTGTATATTCTAAAGCTGACCGTGATTTATTGCACGTTCGTTTGGCAGATGAGTCTTTATGTATAGGCCCTGCTCTATCTAAAGACAGCTACTTAAATATTCCGTCTATTATTGCCGCTGCCGAAGCGACACAAGCACAAGCAATTCATCCTGGTTATGGCTTTTTGTCCGAAAACGCCGACTTTGCCGAAGTGGTTGAACAATCAGGCTTTACCTTTATTGGGCCTCGCGCCGAAACCATTCGTATGATGGGTAATAAAGTCGCGGCCATTGAAGCCATGAAAATTGCAGGCGTACCCACCGTACCTGGCTCCGATGGTGCAGTAACCGCCGATATCGCTTTAGCAACCGCCAAACGTATTGGTTTGCCTATTATTATTAAAGCGGCGGCTGGTGGTGGTGGTCGTGGTATGCGTGTGGTGCATCACGAAGAAGACGTTTTAAACAGCCTTGCGGTAACACAATCCGAAGCTAAAGCCGCTTTTGGTGACGACACCGTGTACATGGAAAAATTTTTACAACATCCGCGCCATGTCGAAATTCAAGTCTTAGGTGATGGTGAAGGTAACGCGATTCATTTAGGTGACCGCGATTGTTCGCTGCAACGCCGTCATCAAAAAGTGGTTGAAGAAGCCCCTGCACCGCATATTCCGCAACAAATTCGTCAAGAAGTGGCGGCATCGTGTGTTAAAGCCTGCCAACAAATGAAATATCGTGGCGCGGGTACCTTTGAATTTTTATATGAAGATGGCTGTTTTTACTTTATCGAAATGAATACCCGTGTTCAAGTTGAGCATCCCGTCACCGAAATGGTCACTGGTGTTGATATTATTAAAGAGCAGTTGCGAGTGGCCGCAGGCTTAGGTTTATCGTATCGCCAAGAAGATATTGTGATTCGTGGCCATGCCATTGAATGCCGTATCAATGCTGAAGACCCAAAAACATTTTTACCCTGCCCCGGTAAAATAAATTATTACCATGCCCCTGGTGGTTTAGGTATTCGTATGGATTCCCATATTTATACAGGTTACAGCGTGCCACCTTATTATGACTCACTCATTGGTAAACTCATTGCCTTTGGTAACAGTCGTGAAGTGGCTTTGCAACGCATGCGTAACGCGCTAGACGAGATTGTGGTTGAAGGGATAAAAAGCAATATTCCTTTGCATCGTGATATAATCCTCACCGATAACGCCTTTAATGAAGGCGGTGTTGATATTCACTACCTCGAAAAGAAACTTGGATTGACATAAAGCATGGCTTGGTTACAACTTAAAATTGATAGCTCTAAAACAGACGCAGACCGCATCGAAGCTGCCCTCGAACTAGTCGGGGCTGGCGCAATTGTAATGGAAGATGCCGCCGACCAACCGTTGTTTGAGCCACCTTTAGGCACAACACCGCTTTGGGATGCAACACGCATTGTGGCTTTGTTTACCATCGACTCCGATATGGAAGCAATTTTAGAGTTTTTAAACGAGCATGTAGCAGGTGGTTTACCTAGCCATCGGGTCGAAATTTTAGAAGACCAAATTTGGGAACGCGCATGGATGGATCATTATCATCCGATGTGTTTTGGTGAGCGTTTATGGGTTGTGCCAAGTTGGACTCCGCCGCCTCAACCCAATGCCATTAATTTATTATTAGACCCAGGGTTAGCATTTGGTACAGGCACACACGCCACCACTGCCTTATGTTTGCAATGGTTAGATGGCCTTGATTTGCAAGATAAAGTCGTCGTCGATTATGGCTGTGGTTCGGGTATTTTAGCGATTGCTGCTTTATTACTCGGTGCAAAACATGCTTATTGTGTAGACCTTGACCCTCAAGCCTTATTAGCGACTAAAGACAATGCCGCGCGTAATGGCGTGGCTAATAAAATGACAGTTTGCTTTCCTGATGCCATGCCTGCTATTCAAGCGGATGTTGTCGTGGCTAATATTTTGGCAGGGCCACTTGCTGAACTTGCACCTGTGTTGGCAAATTTATGTCTTGGCGGCGGCGATTTAGCCTTGTCGGGCATTATTGATAGCCAAGTTGATGAGCTGATTGTGGTGTATGCCCCGTGGTTTACACTAGACCAATTAAAAACTAAAGATGAAAACTGGTGCCGTTTGTCGGGAAAACGCTTAAACAGCAGCCATAACTAAAAAAAACGAAGGTTTTATGTGAACTTGTTCACATAACCTTCACTAAATATGAAAAAATAGCCAGATGACAACACGACTTTAGATATGCCTCGCAAAACATTATTTAGGACTTACGCACTAATTTTGGTGTAATACGTAAATTCTATATGTTGTCTCACAATAGGTATGTAAAATATGGCGCAGATTGTCATGTACCATTATATTTTTGCACAAGATTTGGAGCTTGAGGGACAATGAGCGAAACCAAACAAACACGCTGCCCACACTGCACCAGCGTTTTTAA
>DDBM01000135.1:0-13030 GCA_002333125.1 Moraxellaceae bacterium UBA2032
GCATTATTGGCTAATGTCACCTTAACGTTTTCTTTTTTATCGGAATTAAAAAAGGTGTAAATGTCAGGATTACTAATCGCTGTCGATGTTGCTTTAGTAAAACCACAAAAATCACTTGGTGCATTCGTAAAACCTAATTTGTCATCCGCACCTTGCGATGTACAGTCATTAGTTACAACACTTGCTTTTTCGCCATAAAAGACTTTTGTTTTGTCGGCAAATTCTTGACCTTCGGCACTATAAACACCTGCGGCTGTCTTAAATAACGTGACATTTCCTTTGTCGGTGATTAATACATGGTTAGTTCCACTATTTAAATTAGTAGGGCCGCAAACTTCGCTAATATTACTATCAGTACCTTTAACAGTGGCTTTTGCTGTTGCTGTGTTTAAGTTAAAAACCACTGTTCCATTTTCTTTATAATCGCCATTGTAATCGGCAATGCTTGAAAGTGGAGCAACAGCTAAGTTTTTGCTTACACAAGTTTCTACAACAGGCATACTTACAAGAGGAGTAAACTGCCCAAGAAATGAAGTTGATGATAAGTTAATTTCATAAAGTGCGTTGTTGTTAAACACAACCTCATAACTATAACTACCATCTTTAAAGGAATATGCAGAATATGGAGCTTGTACAACGGTGTTTTTAACGGGACTGGTTAAGGTTTTATTATCAAACCCTAAAGAGCTTGTTGTTGCACTAAAACATACCTTTTGACCATTGGTATAAGGTGCGTTACCTACACTTGTCGCAAACGTGGTTTCAACGCCAGTTGTACATGCGGTTGGCTGTGCAATTATCTCACTGCCAATCACCACCCCATCGGCTTTAAAGGTTAATGTTTTTTTGGTAGCTGTGACAGGTCTATAAATAGCAACACAAGTCCCTTCTTTATCTGTTATTAACCACGGATGAGTCACAAAGGTTTGTTGATTGTGGGTTTGGTTATTTAATAGGTTGGTTTTATAGGTCACGCGACTACCATTGGTATTTAACCAATAAATATTCATATTAGAACCGCGCTGATTTACAAAATCCATGTAAATAGATGCNNATACCAACGATTAAAAGCCACTAAGTTTCCTAAGCCAGTAAACGATGCATAAAAGTTGTCTACCCATTTAAACCAATCAGTCAAAAAGGCATTGCTATAATTGATTTCTAAGGCTTTACTACCTACCGCATTAAACACACCGTCATGCGAAAAGTCGTCTGCAAAGGCACGAGCCATATGATAAGCTGGTGTGGCACTTGCACTATCAATTCGCTGTGCTTCTTTGGCTAAGGTCGCTAAATAGGTAGCATAAGCACGACGCTGAGTGTCCAAAGCGGCATTGACTAACTTATCAAATTCACCATAGCCAACCACAATTGGAGCTTGGGTAATATCAAATTTAAGGTTTAGTGCATTTTGAACCGCCGCATTTGCATTATTAATGTTTTGAGCAATTAAACCGCTAGCTTGCTTTGCGGCTTGCTGTACGGCTGCTTCTGTTAAGGCGGTTACGCCAATATTTGCATTCGCTGTTACGCTCGCTGCGGCTCGTAAAATCGGCTTGGCAATATCAGCGGTTGGCACAGTGATGGTTTTGTTTTTTTCTAATGCTTCATCAAAGTATTCAACTTTTCCCTCTGTTGTGGGCAATACTTCGGCCAAAATAGGATCGGCTAATTTAGCTACAGGCACCGTAAATTTGGCAACCCCGTTGCTACTAGGCGTAAGTGTTTGTGTTGGTGCTAATACTGCACCTGTTTTGGCATTTTTTAAGGCTACACGGCCATTTAAAATTTTACCCAAAGATGGAGTAACCGTAATCGTTGTTGTGGTCACTGCTTTACTGGGTAAACTTGCATTATCATCATCGTTTGAGTTACACGCTACTAAAGATAGTGAACTAAACATAATGGCTAAAGATAAAGAATGACGTTTTAGCATGGTAGCTCCTGCTATTTATGTATGAAGGTTTTTATTTGAATAAGTTTTATTTTGACCAAATTAGTTTTACCCTAAATTTGGTCAAAATAAAAGCCCTTGCGAAACTCAAGGGCTTTTTTTATGAAACAATACAACTAAACTTACTTGGATTGGCGCATATAGTGTAAAAACTCACTATCACCTTTAAGCACCATCATATCGCTTGATTTATTAAACGAAGCTTTGTAAGCCTGCATAGAGCGATAAAAACGATAAAACTCGGCATCTTTGCCAAATGCTGCGGCGGCAATACTGGCGGCTTGTGCATCACCCTCACCACGCAAAGTTTCAGATTGTTTGTAAGCTTCGGCCATAATAACCTTTTGCTCACGCTCCGATTCAGCTTTAATGGTTTCGGCTAATTCATTACCTTGTGAGCGATGCTCGCGAGCTTCACGTTCGCGCTCAGTACGCATACGATTATAAATAGACTCCGAAATACTCTCTGGAAAATCGACTCGTTTAACACGTACATCAACCACCTCTATACCAAATTCTTTTTTGGCCAAGGTGTTTGTTTCTTGTGTTAATTGTTGCATCATTTGATCACGCTGACCTGCAACCACTTCATGTACAGTACGCTCAGAAACCTTATTTTTAAGGCTATCGTTTACACGCGCCATTAACAACGACTCTGCTTTTCTGGTATCGCCACCCGTAACCGTAAAGTACTTTTTAAGATCTATAATGCGCCACAAAACATAAGAATCAACAATCAAAAACTTGTTTTCTTGAGTTAAATATTCGGTACGCTCGGTATCCGTCACTTGAGTACGAATATCAAACTTTTTTACTTCGTGCATAAATGGGATTTTTAAGCCTATACCTGCACTTAAATTGGCATCAATAATCTCACCAAACTGCACCAAAATACCACGCTGTGTTTCACGAATGGTATATACCGTGCTGCTTAAAATACTCAAAATAATCAAGGTGATGGATAAGGCTTGCATGGTTCTTGGATTCATAATTAACGCCCCTCTCCACGACCTTGACGGCCTGTTGCTCTTTGATTGGCTGTATCTGACATATCGTTTGGTGTTGCTCTTGTAACATTTGTGCTATTTGAGTTTTCGATGATTTTGTCTAAAGGCAAGTACACCATGTTGCCACCATTACCCTCAATAATCACTTTACTGGTTTTAGACAATACGCCTTCCATGGTTTCTAAATACAAACGTTGGCGAATAACTTGAGGTGACTTTTTATATTCGACCACCAATTGATTAAAGCGAGCCGCATCACCTAGGGCAATATCAACCACTTCTTGCTTATAAGCATTTGCTTCGGCAGTCACACGCGCGGCTTGTCCTCTCGCTTCTGGCACAATGCCATTAGCATAGGTTTCGGCCTGATTTTTGAGTCTTTCTTTGTCTTCTTTGGCACGAATTACGTCATCAAAAGCAGCTTTAACTTCTTTAGGTGGTAAGGCTTCTAAAATGTTAACGCCCGTAATTTCTAAACCTGTTTTATAGCCATCTAAATAGCCTTGTAAGCGTGGCTTAATATCACGCGCTAAAGTAGCACGGCCTTCATTAAGCACTTGCCCCATTTTTGAACCACCCACTACATGACGCAAGGCACTTTCGGTGGCGTGTAATAAAGTAACTTCGGGTTCGGACACTTTAAGCAAATAATCTACAGGCTCAGCAATACGATACTGCACNNCTTCGGTAATCATGCGGGCATTAAGCGGAATTTGTTCGACTTTTTGAATATTAACCTTTTTAACTTCGTCAACCAAAGGCATTGCCCAATGTAAACCTGCACTTTGTGTGCTGTTATACTTTCCAAAGCGCAATACCACCGCTTCTTCGGCCTGTTCAACTTTATAAAAGCCCGTTACAACGATTAAACCCACAACGACTGCCGCACCGATTTTAAGTGGGGTCATGTCGGCATTACCTGAGCCATTACCACCAAACCACCGCTCAAAGCTTTTATTGACTTTTTTTAAAAAATCGTCAATTTCGGGGGGACGTTGACTGTTATTGGGTTGATTACCACTGCCATTATTTGGCTGATTCCACGCCATACGATTACCTTTTTTAAATAACAAAAATCTTTTACCATTCAGGGGTTTGCTGCGGCTCTATTAATCCTACATCACTTAACTTTAAATCTACCCGTCGCAAAATAGCATCTAACTCGGTAGAGGATAAACGAACTTTGAGCCAACTCGTGCCATCTTCGCATAGCTCTTCGTGCTCTACGGCATTCATGGCAAATAACTGGGCGCGTAATTTAGCAAATTGCGGCTGTAAATGTAGTGTAAAGCCTTGCAAATCATCGATTAACAATTGCGCTAACGCACTGTGTAACTCATTCATACCTAAATTGTCACGCGCCGATAACCATACTGCAACAGGTTTACCTTGTTCATCTACGTCAATACGCGGTTCATGGCTTTCTAGGCAGTCTATCTTGTTATAAACCATCAAAATACGATTGGTACTACCAATTTCTTGCAATACTTCATTTACCGCTTCTATTTGTATATCACGCTCAGGACTAGCGGCATCAACAATGTGTAATAACAAATCGGCTTCTAAGGTTTCTTCTAGTGTGGCACGAAAAGCCTCGACTAATTGATGCGGCAAATGCCGTACAAAACCAACAGTATCAACTAAAACGACTGTGCCTAAACTGTCTATTTCGACACGGCGTAAAGTGGGGTCAAGGGTGGCAAATAATTGGTCAGCCGCATAAACCTCAGATTGGGTAATACGGTTAAATAAGGTGGACTTGCCTGCATTGGTATAACCCACTAATGAAATAGTAGGAACAGCCGCTTTTTGACGTGAGGCACGACCTTGACTCCGTGTTTGTCGTACTTTTTCTAAGCGTTCAGTAAGCATTACGACACGGTTTTTTAATAACCTACGGTCTGTTTCGAGTTGGGTTTCGCCCGGCCCACGTAAACCAATACCACCTTTTTGACGCTCCAAATGTGTCCAACCGCGCACTAAACGTGAGCTTAAATGTTTAAGCTGTGCCAGTTCGACTTGCAGTTTGCCTTCAAAGGTTTGGGCGCGTTGTGCAAAAATATCTAAAATCAAGCCTGTTCTGTCTAATACGCGACATTGAAAGGCACGTTCTAAATTACGTTCTTGAGCAGGACTTAAGGAATGATTAAACAAGACTAAATCTGCACCCATGCTTTGTACAAGCTGTGCTATTTCGTCAACCTTGCCTGAACCTGCATAAAATTTAGCATCGGGTTTTTGGCGCGAACCTGTGACAATACTTAAAATTTGAGCCCCTGCGGACAATGCTAACAACTGAAATTCGCTCAAATCTTCATCTTGCGAATATTGTCTTAACTCTAAATGCACTAAAATTGCTTTTTCACCGCCTTGGTGCCGCTCAAAAAATTCCACGCCGTACTCTCTTTAAAATATTTTTAAATACTAATGAAAGGTTATGGGGTTTAAATAACAGATTATCAAGACACAAAAGACTGCTTTCATAAAAATTAAAGCATTTTACAGACAAATAAAAAACGCCGTCTAAAAACGGCGTTTAATAACTTAGCATAAACTAAGCATACTGATTAATAACCTAAATCTTGGTCATCATCGGCTTGGTCATCATAAGGATAACCCGCATTGTTCATCGTACCGCTAGTCATTGGGCCAATAGGTGCATTAGGCACGCCTACAGGGCGCGGGTTACGCGATGGAACAACGGTAGAAATTGCATGTTTATAAACCATTTGGCTTACGGTGTTTTTTAGTAACACGACATATTGATCAAATGATTCAATTTGTCCTTGTAATTTAATACCATTAACCAAGAAAATAGATACAGGAATACGCTCTTTACGTAATGCATTCAAGAATGGGTCTTGTAAGGTTTGACCTTTGGACATAATGTGTCTCCTCTACCAAAACGGCAGAATAAAAAAATTAAAATATTAGTGCAAAAATGGCAATAAAATACTAAATGTTGCCATTGCCCCATTTTCAAGCAATTTAAAAATTTTTCAAGCAATTTTGTAGGACAATCAAAGCATCTTGTGTATCAAGCTGGTGAACGTCCGTTCCAAAGCTGCGTAACCATGTATATTGGCGTTTGGCTAATTGTCGTGTTGCCACAACGCCTTTAAAACGCATCTCATCATAGTCATAATCGTTATTTAAATATTCCCACACCTGTCTATAACCTACCGAGCGCATTGATGGTAAATCTAAATTTAACTCGGGGCGTTGTTTGAGTGCGGTGACTTCTTCTATTAAACCCTGTTGTAACATTAAATCAAAACGTTGTTCTATACGATGGTGCAAAATACGTCTATCTTGAGGCAATAAGGCAAACTGATGAATTTGATAAGGTAAATTTTGTTTTTGCTGTTGCTGATGCCAGACTGATAATGGAGTACCCGTCACCAAATATACCTCTAAAGCGCGTTGTAGGCGTTGCGAGTCAGTAGGTTTTAGTCTAGTCGCTGTGACAGGGTCAACCTGTGCCAATTGCTGATGAATCGCTGCCCAGCCTTCGTTTTGTGCTTGCAAAATAATTTGACTGCGTACTTGTTCATTGGCTTGAGGTAGGTCGGCTAAACCATCTCTTAATACCTTAAAATACAGCATAGTGCCGCCCACTAATAATGGGATACGACCTCGTGCTGTAATTTCGGCCATTTCTTTTAAGGCATCTTCTCTAAACTCTGCNNTCTAAACCACGATAAACCATACTAGAATCAACCGAAACAATATCAATCGGATAATCTTGTGCTAAACGCACCGCTAAATCGGTTTTTCCGCTGGCTGTTGGGCCCATTAAAAAAACAGCATGAGGTTGGGTCATAATTTAAAACTCTAATCTTGCATTTATTTTATCACACAAGCAGGATGGCCTTAGCGCAACAAAATATCAAATATCTACTAACAAATGGTTATTTATGTATATAGCACATTGCCCTTAGCCTTAAGTCGTATTAAAGTACGCATTGCAAAGATAATAATAGATTTAAAACAGTACTGGCCAACCAATCGTCAACATTAAATATTGATCGCCCTAATGTTAGCCTTTGCTTACGCCCCTTAATTTTAGGAAATTTTTTCCATGACGCGTTTTATCTTAAAACTGTCGGTTCTTTCTGCTGCCGTATTAAGTAGTGCTTGCTCTGTACATCAACTGATTGGTAATCAAGTTAAACACTTTTCTACCGAGAACGTGATGCCTGTGATTTTAAGCAGCGATGATGTTCCCACGGTGTGCCACGCTAACGAAACTAACACGCCTTTACTGATGTCGTTTACTAAGTTTGGCGTAGATAACAGTATGCTTTTGGCATTTGGTTATTCTGGTGCCTCCATTTGCTCCGATATGGAAGCACACGAAAAAGAGCTTTGGTCAGCCCTTGCCGAAAAACAAGGTCTAGTCAATATGGCTCAAGATGCTCGTACCGCTCAACAATTATTAAATAAAGAAGCGGGCAAACGTCAGTTACATGCCTATCAATATACTGTTGATTATTTTAAAAATGAATATCGTTACAATTTGGGAGAAGGTTCTTGCCCCAAAATCAAAGAAGACAACGAACAATTACTGTTAATCATTGGTGCAACCGCTGCCCTTCAGGCTCTTAAAAGTGATGTTGCCTCTGGCCGTTTAATTAACTTTGATATGGGTATTCCCGCCAAAGTTGGCCGCGCGATGGACTGTTTAGATAATGATAAATGGTGGGGTGAGCCTAAAGCCATTCAAGCTGGATTAAAAATAATTTTACCTAAAGATGCTCTTGAAGAGCAACAAGGTTGGAAACAGCTTCAAGACTCTACCGATATTGGCTTACAAACAGGGGTGCGTTTAAGTCATGCGACTTATGCGGCCATTGCAAGTATTAAAGGCCGTGATGATTATTTGCGCGATGCACTAAAACGCTTTGAGGCACTTCCCAATGCGCTTCTTAATAACAAATATGCTCTTTTAAATACCATTGCTGCCATACAAGTGCGCCAAGTTGCTAATTTATATTGGGTAAAAAACACAGGTCATCGTGCGCCAACCGAAGACTTTAGCCAGTTTTGGGACGAAAAAACTGCACCCTCGGCCGCAGTGACCGAATTACTTGATGAGCTATAAAAACAACAATACAGGCAACATTATGACCTCTTTGCAAAAAATAGTTTTGCGTACAAGTTTAGCATTAGTGGCTACCTTAGTGCTTGGTGCTTGTTCTAAAGACCGTTTAGTGGGCAATGGTTTAAGGACTTACACGATTGACCATGCCTTACCGATGATTTTACAAGTTGATGATGTACCCATGATTTGTCATGCAAATGATGGTTTTACACCCATCATTAAAGCATTCACTCGCTTTAAAGTCGAAACCGACATGATGCTCGCCTTTGGTTATGCAGGCTCTTCTATTTGCACCGAAAATCAAGCTGTAGAAAAGGAATTATGGTCTAGCCTAGCAGAAAAACAAGGTTGGCCTGATGTTGCTATTGATGCCCGTATTGCTCAGCAATTACTTAACCGTGATGCAGGACGCAAACAACTAAACGCTTATAATCATACGGTGAGTTATTTTAAAAAACAGCATAACTATGAGTTTGGTGAAGGTAAATGTCCTAAACTGACTCAAGAAGTAGAAGAGTTATTATTATTTGTAGGTGCAACCTCTGCCCTACAGGGATTAAATAATGATGTTTCATCAGGACGTTTAGTTAATGTAGACATGGGGATTCCGCCTAAAGTGGTTAAGGCAATGGACTGTTTAGACAATAATAAATGGTGGGGCTTTCCTCAGTCGATACGTGCTGCACTCACCATTATCCTACCCGAATCGCCCGCAATAGAAGCCGAAGCTTGGAAAGCATTGCAGCAGAATTCAGCACTAGGCGTACAACAAGGTATGCGAGTAGGTTATGCCACCTATGCAGTGATTGCGGCGATTAAAGGACGTGATGATTATTTACGCTTAGCACTAAAAGGCTTTGAATCGGTTACCCCTGATAAAATAAACAAAGATTATTTGTTGTTAGATACCATTGCTGAGCAACAAGTACGTCATTTGGCAAATCGTTTTTGGATGCGTCTTGAAGGCAGACGCGCCCCTACCGAAGGGTATAGTCAATTTTTAGACGAGAAACGACAACCTGATGCAAGTCTTGAAGGTTTGTTAGACGGTGTTTAACTCAGCCGACCTCAACCCTCTCCTAACTGGAGAGGGTTTGCTATTAAGTCTATACAGCTACTGCTTTAACTGGCACAACCAACACTGCTATGTCGGCCTGCCCTATTAACGATTTGCTGGTACTGCCCTCTACTAGCGTCATTAATAAACCTTTATGCTCTGAGCCAACGACAATCATATCAGCTTGATGTTTTTGAGCTTCTTTTAAAATAGTAGCTACCACAGCCGCACCATTGACCAACAAGCCAATACACGATAAACCATCTGCTTGAAGCTGCTGACTACATGCTAATAACTGTTGATGCTCATGTTTAAAACGTGTTGCTATTTCTTGACGTAATTCTTTGGGGTCTATATACAACGGAAACTCTCCAAACACACCGCCATAACCCAACATTTCGTCTTGCGAATCAGTGACGTGTAATAAACACACACTGGCATTTAATGACTGCGCTAATTGCTTAGTGTAAGCTAACAAATTAGGCATGGATGACGACAAATCGACACAGACTAACAACTTCATCATATTCTCCTTTTATTTACATAATGAGGCACAAGGTGTGCCGTCACCATCACCATCTAAACGACTATTACCACAGGTTTTTAACTGAAACTTCGCCTCGGCACAAGTAGTCATTTGGCCACAGCTTTTTTTAATATCACAAGAAAAGCCCTCTTTACTTAGTTTAGCTACAGGCTGTGTTTTTGCTTTAGCTTCTTTAGGTGTAGAAGCTAAGTCTGATGTTAGCGCACTGCTTTTAAGAACTGTTTTACCGCCATACTCACTAATAAATCGGTTTTCTTTGCCTTCAATTTTGGCAATACGTTGATTACGCTCTATTTCCCACGCATCGGGTGCATCTTGTTTTGACCATACGGTAAATAGTTTGCGGTCTTGGTCAGACAATCTAAAGCCATAGGTATCTTCCATATAAAACATCACACGGGCAACATCACCTTTTACATTATTGGGTGGCTCTACACGGCGAATAGACTCATCAATTTTAATAGGGCAAGCACCATATTCGGGCTTATTGCCTTCTACCATACCCCAATTATAGTTGGAGCGGTCACCATTTACTTCGCCAATAGCAGGAAATAAATTATGTAAATCGTTATGTGCTGTTTCAAAAACAGGGTCTTGAGACTCGCAACACTGACGGCCTGTCATGTCTTTTTCGGGGCAAACTTTTTTAGGTTCACGCCAACATTGTCTAAAATTACCAAACTGATGTGCGGGCATAACGTGTTCGGCTTCAATACGACTGGCTCTTTCTGGATTTTTACGTGGTTTATAACCACAGCTTTTCCAATCAGGTTTCTTGGTTTTAGGGTCGTAATCACAGCCACAATAAAAGGTGATGTTATGGCCTTTGTAAATCTCTTCATACAAAATACGTTTTGCGGTACTAAAAGAATCTGGGCTATTGGGTAGTTTGGCTAGATTTTTTTCTTGAGTTTTGCTGCTTGCAATGGATGATGACGCGGCCTGCGTGCTGCTTCCTGCATCACCTTGATTACAGGCTGTTAATAACATTAACACCAAAAACCACAAAAAATAACGCTTCATACTTAACACTCTAATCATTCCTAAATCTTTAATTAAACTTAATAGAGTCTGTTGACGTTTGGGTTAACTGCCTATTTTTGGCTAAATATTAAGCACATTCTACTGTTCTTCCCTCACTCTAACTCTCTCCCGTTGGGAGAGGGCTAAATCAAAACGTCAACAGACCTTACAGTATTACAAACGCTCAATTACAAAGCCAAAACTTTGCACTGTATCAGCTTGAGTATAAGGCGCAACCACGGCACGACTCATGACTTCATCACGCAAATAATGTTGTGCAACACGTTGTAAATCGGCAATGGTAACCTTTAGCAACTTGGCGCGTAAGGCTCTGCGCTGTGCAGGTGTACGGCCATATAAACCATTATGAAACGCACTACGTGCTTCGCCTGCGGGTGACATGGGCTTGTCTAGGCTGGCCATAATACCCAAAATCACTTCTTCGAGTTGACGCTCTTCGTGGGCATTGCTTTGTAACCATACCAAGCTTGCCTTAAAGTCGGCAAAGGTTTCGGCTAAACGTGGGTCGCGATACGAAAAAAATCTAAAGGCACAGGCATTGCTGTCGTAACCTGCACCGCCACCATAAGCACCACCTTGTTCTCGAATGGCGCGATGTAAAAAGCCATTGCGTAAAAAACCACCTAAAATCATTAACGCGGCCGCATCGTCATGGTCAACCGCCACCGCAGGATAAGCCGCCGCACAAAATTGCACTTGGGTATTAGCCAACCATGCAATATGTGTTACTTGAGCAGGCACCGTGCTAGTAATAGAGTTTACTTGTGCAGCAGTAGGAATGTTTGCATTTGCCCAAGCCCGTTGCCAAGCACTAACTAAGTCGCTTAAACGTTCTTTTTCGGCAATCAAAAATAACTGACGCGGTGCAGCCAATACTTTATGGTGCATGGCTTGCAATTCAGCTAATAAGTCGGCAATACCTTGTTCAGTTTGAGTATTAGCCACTAACTCACGCAAATTACGCAACGCAGGTAAACCCGACATACGATATTCAAATTGAGATAAAGCACTCATGGAATGACTCGCTGTTTGCATAGCCAAAGCATGGCCGCTGTCGGTAATACTGGCCTCAAAACGTGCTTTACGTTGCGCTAATAACTCTTGTACACGCTCGCCTTCGTCAAAGCGTAATTGCTCTAAAGTCGTACGTACTAAAGCAAAGCTATCGGTGTGATAATGTAAGGCCTTACAAGACACCACTAAATGCGCGTTAGCTTGTTGGCTATTATTTAAACTGGTACGCATACTTAATCCCATACGCACCCCTCCACTCACTCGCGATTGCCATTGCTGCATTGCCAAATAATCATTACCTCCTGCACCTAATTCACTTAACAATGAACTATAAAACGGCAATAATTTTTGTTGGCTTTCGCTAAACTCAGGTAAATCAATAATAATTTGTTGATAAAACAGACCATTAGTGCCTGCNNCCTTCGGCAATTTTTAAATCGGCAGGAATATCTTCTAAACCCACTTTAGGCAAAATACTCACATCATCTTGTTGCGCTTGACGTGCCGCTAAAGCCTTAGTATTAGCAATAATGGCTTGTTTGTCGCTATCGCTTAATTGTTGCTGCATATTAGCCAAACGTGCCACTTCGGCCGCTTGACGCTTTTGATTAATAGTAGCATCGGGTTTGAGTGTTAAACGAACACGGTGCGGATTATCTAATAACGCAGTTTTTACTAGCCCTTTAATATAGTCAGGGTCTTGAATTGCTTGGCGCATTTCGGCTAATACTGAGTCCACATCCCATAAAGCTAAAGGGTCGGCATCTTGCAACGCAGCCGTTAAACCATTTAACACTAATTGCAAACCATAAGGATAAGAGTCGCCGCCAATTTCACGTTGTGACAATTCGACTTGATGCAATACCGCTTCTACGTCTTGCTGTGGCACACCTTCTAAGGCCACTTTTTGCAAAATCTCTAAAATACCTGCTTCAATCTCGGCTGCTTTGTCGGCAGCACAACCTTCTAAACCACAACCAAAACTCATTTCGCGGCCAGCGTCGTCTAAGCCACACATTGGCGATGGTGACTCACCTAAACCACAGGTTTCTAAATATTGACGTAATGGCGATGCCGAGTTTTCTAATAATACGCCATTAAGCAAGTTCATAGCCAAGCGTTGGTTAATATCGGCGGTATGCGTTAACAACCAACTTAACACCACATGGCTTTTGTTGGCCATGTCGCCTTCATCTAAAGGATAATGGTCTTCTACGGCAATTGGTGCGTAATAGCGTTTTTCGTCACGGCCTTTAATGGGGCTACTGGCTTCAAATTCGTGTAAGGCTTCTTCTTCAAATCG
>DDBM01000135.1:13122-15698 GCA_002333125.1 Moraxellaceae bacterium UBA2032
GCATCTAAATAAACCGATAACAAATTATTAAAATCTTGGCGATTTTGACTGGCAAAAGGATAAGCCGTCCAATCACTAGAAGTAAACGCATTCATAAACGAATTTAACGAACGACGAATCATCAAAAAAAACGGGTCACGCACAGGAAAACGCTTAGAACCACATAAGGCAGTATGTTCTAAAATATGCGCCACGCCTGTGGAGTCCATAGGCATGGTACGTAAAGCAACCAAAAACACATTTTCGGGGTTATCGGCTGCCAAGTGAAAGTGACTTGCACCTGTTTTTTTGTGGCGATATTCGCTCATATCAATATTTAATGAAGGAATATGAACAGTACGTAAACATTCAAAGGCAGGATGTGGTGCAGACACAGGCAACTCCAACAAAGATATATAATTTTGATGGCGTAGATTATCACCTATGGGCAACTAACATCAAAGATTCTTCGAAGTGTTGCCATGTAATCTCTTGTTGGCTAATGATTTCTAAACGACTATCAAGGCTTGGTGGGCAACTATTAAAACTGGCATCTAAGGCGGTTAAGTTAATACTGAGCCAACCTTGTGTAGTATGAACAAAACCTTTAATACGCTGCGCTTGCAAAGCTAACAACATCTCTAACAAGGCATTATGCTCAAATTGCCAATGGGCAGGAAATATCCAACCACCTACAAAACAGTCTAAGGCTTGTTGATGATAATGGTACGGTGGCTCAATCACTTCTTGTTGTGGCGTATGTTGGCTAAAACTTAAACGGGCATTATCATGCAGCAACGACCTTTTAATAATAGGCGCGTGTTGGCGTTTATACGACAAATAAGACAAAGCTAAATTGCCTTGCTCAATAAATACGCTTTGAGGCTTTGGCTCGGGTAATTTTTGTGAAAATTCTATTACCGAGGCACGTTCGGCCTCAGTTAATAATTCACTTTTGCTAAACACTAATACATCGGCGACTTGTGCTTGAGCAATAAAAGATTCGTGTTGTTGTACTCGCTCATCTTGATATTGCCTCGCATCTATCACACACAAAGTTGCTTCGAGTTTAAGCGTGCTTTGCCAATGACTGGCACTTAAACTCTCAATAATTTGTTTAGGATGCCCCAAACCCGTTGGTTCGATGAGTAAGCGTTGTGGTTTAGCTCTAGCGAGTAATTGCGACAAAGCTACTTGCATGGGCAAAAAATTAGCACAGCAAATACACCCACCTGCCACTTCTTTAATAAAAACTTCTTGGCTTTGACCCATTAAGGCGTGGTCTATGCCAATTTGGCCAAACTCATTGACTAAGACTGCCCAACGCTCGTTAGTGGGTTTATTGGCTAATAACTGCTGAATTAACGTGGTCTTACCTGCACCTAAAAACCCTGTGACGATATTGGTAGGAATAGCGGACAAAATGGGCTGCATAATAATAAAAATCTCTTTAAATTTTAACAGGATATTTAGCTAATTTACGTTGTAAGGTTCGGCGGTGCATATTTAAAGCACGCGCTGTGGCCGAAATATTGCCGTCATGTTGCTGTAATATGCGCTGAATATGTTCCCACTCTAACCTATCCACAGATAACGGCTGTTCATTCACCGCTAAATCTGTTGCACCTTGAGTACGCCCAAAAGCGGCAACTATTTCATCAGCATTGGCAGGCTTGGCTAAATAATGGGTTGCGCCTAACTTGATGGCTTCTACTGCGGTGGCAATACTCGCATAACCTGTTAATACCACAGTACGGGTTTGATTATCTAATTGATGTAAATACTGCACCAAAGCCAAGCCCGAAGCCCCCTGCATTTTTAAATCAATGACAGCATATTCGGGCGTATGTTGATTGGCTAAAGTGATTGCTTGTTCTACATTTTCGGCAGTTAATACCTCATAACCACGACGCTGCATGGCTTTTGCTAACACACGTCTTAAAATGGGGTCATCATCTACAATGAGTAATAAAGGGCAATCAGACATCGCTTTAACCATTAACCAACCCTTCTACCCACGCCAACTGCCTTGGCAAACACACAGTTTGTAAATCATAATGTTGTTGAGCAAATACTCGCGCATTTTTGCTTAAATACTCGGCTTGGTCTGTGTCGTTTAATAGCTCGTTAACCATGTTAGCCAACGCCACCCCATCAAAAAAATCAACTAAACGACCCGTTTGACCGTCAATAATAGCCTCTTTTAACGGCGGTGTATTACTTGCCACAATAGTACAAGCTGCACTCATCGCCTCAAGCAAACTCCAACTTAAAACATAGGGATAAGTTAAATAAATATGCACCCGCGACAACTGCAACAAAGCGATAAACTGCGGATACGGCACTTGCCCCAAAAAAAACACCCGTGACATATCTAATTTGTCTTTAATTTCATCTAAAAAAATGTTTTTCCATGTTTGGCCATTCGGTGCTTCTTTGCCATAACTTACGCCATCGCCACCAATAATTAATACTTTGGCCTGAGGATTATCTTGTAATATTTGCGGCAAAGCGCGCATAAAAATATGATAACCACGATATGGCTCTAAATTACGCGCCACAAAAGTAATCACTTGGTCTTGTTTAGTGAGTGTTAC
>DDBM01000127.1 GCA_002333125.1 Moraxellaceae bacterium UBA2032
AACGCAATCGCCCATCCTGCACCCGAGCCTAAGCCATACACCACACTCTCGGTAAAATGGTAATCACGTTGCTGCATAAATAATGCGCCACCTAAAATCGCGCAATTCACGGTAATAAGCGGCAGGTAAATA
This sequence comes from Moraxellaceae bacterium UBA2032, assembly GCA_002333125.1. Lineage (GTDB taxonomy): Bacteria > Pseudomonadota > Gammaproteobacteria > Pseudomonadales > Moraxellaceae > Agitococcus. The sequence continues at coordinate 133 of DDBM01000127.1, forward strand.
CCTAAGGCGTTATAGAGTGCAGGAAAGTATTTATCACACACCATTTCTATAATTTGCACTAAAGCTGCAATGGTACAAATATAACTAACCAACGATAAAAAGCTTAAATCAATGGTATTTGCCCCTTCCATGCCTGTCCACGCTAAAGCTCCATCTTTTAATAAATACTGCCACAACAAGCTGTTGATAGGCACGGTGAGCGTTTGCACAAACACAACCGCCACACCTAAAGAAATGGCGGTTTGAACCTTTTTAGAAATCGCTAAAAAAGTACACATACCCAAAAAGAACGACAAAGCCATGTTTTCAATAAAGACAGCTTTGATAAATAGACTTAAATAGTATTCCATTATCTTGCTCCTTAATGATGAGTTTGTGCTTGGCTATGAGGCGCAATTTTAAATTCAATGCTTTCTTGTTGGTCAGTTTTCCATGTGCGTAACGCCCAAATGGTTAAACCAATCAAAAAGAAGGCCGAAGGAGGCAGTAACAATAAACCATTAGGAATATACCAACCGCCATTATTGACCGTTTGTAAAATGGTAATACCAAACAAGCTGCCTGCGCCAAATAACTCGCGCACAAAAGCAATCACCAATAATAAAGCGGAGTAACCTAAGCCATTACCCAAGCCGTCAATAAAACTAATGACAGGTGGATTTTTCATGGCAAAGGCTTCTAAACGCCCCATCACAATACAGTTGGTAATGATTAAGCCCACAAACACCGACATTTGTTTAGCAATGGCTGGTGCAAAGGCTTGTAATAATTGGTCAACGATAATAACTAAGGTTGCCACAACCACCATTTGCACAATAATACGAATCGAATTAGGAATCACATTACGAATCATACTAATAAATAAATTAGCAAAAGCCGTTACTAAGGTTAAACCTATAGACATCGCCACAGCGGTTTTTAAGCTACTGGTCACGGCTAAGGCGGAGCAAATACCTAAAACCTGAAAAATAACAGGATTGGTATTTAAAATTGGCCCTAGCAAAATTTCTTTGGTGTTATGTTGTTCGGCCATGTTAAATCCCCTCTGCTTTGACTTTGGTCAAGAATTTTTTAAAGCCCATATCCCCCATCCAAAACTGAATAAGGTTACTTACGCCATTACTGGTTAAGGTTGCACCCGATAANNCTGGGTTTGACCATCGCTGCTATACACTTGCTTATTAACCCACAACGCTTTCCATTTAGGGTTATCGACTTCGCCACCTAAACCCGGTGTTTCGGCATGTTCAACAAAGGTAATGCCACCCACAGTATTTGCATCTTGATTTAAAACCAAATAACCATACAAAGTTGACCACAAACCATAACCCGAGACAGGCAATATCATTTTTTCGACTTGACCCGATGCATCACGCAAAACATAAATATCGGCTTTATTGGCACGACGTTTTAGCCCTGCAAGGTCTTGTGCTTGGCTTAGAGCCACAGACTCATTAGGATTTTTAGTGGCTTTGCGTTGGTCGTAGCTGTCGTCAAGTTTAATTTGAGTAAATGTGCCTGTATCTAAATCAACCAAATAGCGTTGAAATTTAGCAAACTCTTGATTAACTTGAATTTTATTACCTTCGCCATCGGCTAATACTGCCGCTGCTGCTAAAATTTTACGTTGTTTATCAAGCTCTTTGTTTTCGGTTTGAATAGGTTTTAATAAGGTGACTGCGGCAGCAAGGGCAATGGAGCAAACCACTGACAATACACCCGCAACAACAATCGTTTTACCTGTAGATTCCTTAGACATTGCGTAAGGCCCTCCGTTTAATGTTGGCTTGCATTACGAAGTAATCAATGAGTGGCGCACACAAGTTAGCAAATAAAATAGCCAACATCATGCCTTCTGGGTAAGCAGGATTCACCACTCGAATTAACACCACCATCACCCCAATTAACATACCAAACACCAAGCGGCCTGTATTGGTCATGGCGGCTGAGACAGGGTCGGTGGCCATAAAGACCATACCAAAAGCAAAACCACCCAATACCAAATGCCAATGCCACGGCATCGCAAACATAGGGTTGGTGTCTGAACCGACTTGATTAAACACAAAAGACATGGCGGCCATACCAATCATAACGCCTGCCATAATGCGCCAAGAGGCAACACGGGCAATTAACAACACCACTGCACCAATTAAAATAGCAGCGGTTGAGGTTTCACCTACCGAACCTGGTATGGTGCCTATAAAGGCATCCCACCATGTAATAGGCTGTAAACCCGTTGCGGTCATGTGCTGCATCGCATTTAAACCTGCCAATTTAGCTTGACCCAAAGCAGTTGCACCCGAAAAACCATCNNGCAGGATTAATAAAGTTTTTACCTGTACCACCAAACACTTCTTTGCCAATAACCACACCAAAACTAATGCCTAAGGCGACTTGCCACAAAGGCACAGTCGGTGGACAAACTAGCGCAAATAATACCGAAGTCACAAAAAAGCCTTCGTTGACTTCGTGGCCACGCTTCATGGCAAATAACACTTCCCAAAAGCCGCCCACAATAAACGTAACGGCATAAATAGGCACAAACCACGTTGCCCCATAAATTAGGCAATCCCACCACGAGTTAGCGTCAAATCCTGCTACTAAAGCAATTAACCAATGCCGCCAACCATCAATGGCTAATTCGGGGGTGACGATTGGATTATGCTGCATGGCATAAGCTAATGCGCCTAATGACTGATTGCCGATATTCCACATACCAAAAAACATGACAGGAAAGGTCGCCATCCACACTAAAATCATAATCCGTTTTANNGTATCTACCGCCTCAAATAAGGCATACCATTTTTGATAGCGACCGCCTTTTTCAAAGTGCGGTGCCATGTTGTCGAGTTGTTTACGCATCCACTTCATAGATTAACCCTCTTTCTCAATGCGGTTTAGGACATCTCGTAGGATGGGTCCATATTCATATTTACCTGGGCAAACAAAGGTACATAAGGCTAAGTCTTCTTCATCTAACTCTAAACAGCCCAGTGCTTGTGCGGTATCGGTGTCACCCACTAACAAATAACGTAATAATTGCGTTGGTAAAATATCTAAAGGCATAATCGCTTCATACGAGCCAACGGGTACCATGGCGCGTTGACTGCCATTGGTGCTAGTGGTCATATTAAATTTTTTGCCCAAAAAACGCCCCAGATAAATACCTAAAACCGAAAAGCGATGCGAGCCTAATTTGATATAGTGCAACATTTCGCGCTCTTTGCTTTCGGGAATAACCGACACTTGTAAATGATAACGCCCTAAATAAGCTTCTACACCTTGCGCTTGACGACCCGACAATACCGACCCCGAAATAATACGGTTGTCGCTGCCTGCTAATTCGCCTGTGGTCATATCAACTAAAGACGCACCAAGCATCGTTTTGGCTAAACGCGGTTGGCGTACGCCTGACCCTGCCAAAGAAATAACACGGCTGCTATCTAATTCACCTGTGGCAAATAATTTACCAATGGCGATAACATCTTGATAATTAATATGCCACACCACACGCGATGCGGATGCAGGATGTAAAAAATGAATATGTGTGCCAACTAAACCCGCAGGATGTACACCACTAAACTCGTGAGGATTAAATGTAGCTGTGTTAAAGGTGGCGTTGTCTGCTTTGCAGACATACATTTTATCAGCCAGTTTAGACACCAAAGCCAAACCATCTTCAAAAGCGGCTTGCTGTTGCTGAATCACGAGTTCTGGATTAACCGCTAAGGGGTTGGTATCCATCGCATTGACAAAAATAGCACTTGGTATAGTTTCTGGATTAGGAATTTTACTAAAAGGACGGGTACGCAACGCTGTCCACAAACCAGAAGCCACTAACTGCTCGACGACACCATCACGATTAAGATTAACAAGCTGTTCGCGATTATAGCTTTTAAAGCTGACGGATTCGGTGCTGTTAGCTTCGCAATCAATCACTAAAGACTCAAATACACGACGCGCACCGCGATTAACAGCACGTACTTTACCCGTTGCAGGTGCAGTAAAAATCACTTGGGGATTTTTTTTGTCTGCAAATAAAGGCTGACCTTTAATAACACGGTCACCTTCGGCCACTTTCATGGTAGGCATCATGCCTACATAGTCTGTACCAAGTATAGCCACTGAACGCACCGAAGACATATCACTGATTTGCTGTGACGGTGCGCCTGTAATGGGAATATCCAAACCTCGTTTTATTTTAACCATCATGCACTCTCGACAACGATAAAAGTTATTTTTAATACACCATAGAGCCAACATAATTTTATGTCTAAGACCTGATTTAAGCCCTGTGGTACATCATAGCGATTATTTTTTATATAATTTAAATACTAATTCATGGCGAATTATAGCGGCCGATTGTATAACAACTTTGCTCGTTAGTCCTACATTATGACGTTTTTTTGAGAAGCCCTTTGATTTTACAAGCCCCATAAAAAAAGCCAGCGTCATAAACGCTGGCTTTTTAGTGTGCTTAAAAACTTAGGCACTTAACTTTTCGGGAGGAATGGTTAAGTATTTAACGCCTGCCATTTGCTCGGCAATACGTTGTACTTGGCAGCTATAGCCCATTTCGTTGTCATACCAAACATATAATGACACATGGTTACCATTTACAATGGTCGCTTGTGCATCAAAAATACCCGCAGAACGCGAACCAATAAAATCTGATGACACCACTTCGGTTGAGCTAGTGTATTCAATTTGACCTTGCAAGTTAGAATGCAATGCAATTTGACGCACATATTCATTTAGCTCATCACGATTAACCGCTTCTGGAAAGGTTAAGTTCAAAATCGCTAACGACACATTAGGAGTAGGTACACGCACCGAATTACCTGTAAGTTTACCGTTCAACTCAGGTAATGCTTTGGCAACGGCTTTAGCTGCGCCTGTTTCGGTGATAACCATATTTAATACGGCAGAACGACCACGACGATCAGCTTTGTGATAGTTATCAATTAAGTTTTGGTCGTTGGTAAAGGAGTGAACCGTTTCGACATGACCNNGCCTTTTGCTGGCGCAGTCAAAATAACTCGAGCAACACCGTTACAGGTTAAATGACGGCCTAAACCTTCTTCGTCTTTTAATTTACCTGTGTTATCAATCAAAATCGCATTTTCAATGCCATATTGGGTGTAATCTACATCTTCGGGCTTAGCGGCATAAATCACTTTAATAAAATTGCCGTTAGCAATAATGGCTTCGTTTTCTTCATCTACAGCAATGGTGCCATCAAACGAACCATGCACCGAATCACGGCGCAACAATGAAGCACGCTTAGCCAAATCGCCCTCTTGAGTTTTACGTACAACAATGGCGCGTAAACGTAAACCTTGGCCACTGCCTGTTTGTTCAATAATCAAACGTGCCAACATACGACCAATACGACCAAAACCATACAACACCACATCGGTTGGCTTGCCATTACAGACTAAACCAATCGCTGCTTTGGCTTCTTGACGTAAAAATTCGGCTGGCGTTAAACTTTTGTCGCTTTTTTTGTACGCAATCGCAATTTTGCCCACATCCAACTGACAAGAACCAATATCGGTCATTTGGTTAAGTGCTTCAATAAATGGGGCGGTATCAACGATAGACAACTCACCAGCAATCATACGCACACGACGATGCAATTTTAAAATTTGAATCACTGAGCGATTGACAAGGCTGCGTGTATGCACCTGCACAATAATGTTACGCTCACGGTACAACTTACCAATGATAGGCAACAAATTTTCGGTAATCGCTTCACGATTTTTCCAACGACTAAAATGATCTTCTTGCAAGGCTTGAATATTATTGACAGTCATGGAGTGTCCTCTTGTTAACGGAAGATATGACTTAGGCAAACTTTTGCTAAGCCGCACAAATTTGTGCGGTATTCTACTGTCTTTTACTCAAAATGTCTTTTTTTAGCTTATGCTTTTGTTACGATGGCGGTGAATATCAAGACAGAGACTCCATAACCAAGGCTACTTCTGATACTTTAGCTTCCATTCTTCATAAGGCATACCATAAATATGGTTCCGTGCTTGGTCATAATCAACCGCGACACCCTGCTCTTCGGCGGCGGCTTTAACCCATTTGGCCAAACAATTACGACAAAACCCAGCTAAATTCATTAAATCAATATTTTGTACTTCTGTATGCTCTTGTAAATGCGCCACTAAACGCCTAAAGGCGGCCGCTTCAAGTTCGGTTTGAGTCTGTGCTTCTACATTTAACATGGTTTATCTCGCTTAGTTAATTTTTTACGCCACGACGGCCATTGTGCTTGCTCTTGCTCACGTTGCGCAAATAAATCACTCATTAAGCCATAAATAGCCGACTCTACTTGCTCACGTATTTGCCATTGACTGTCTTTATTTTGGCTTTCTGCCTGTACATGAGCCGTACTAATTCTCTCCCCAAAAGCAAAATAAAATTTTTCGGGGCGTGGTAATAAACCTAAACCTGTCGCAAAAGGCAAAAAAGCATCACCCCCGCGTAAGTATTTATCTTTAATACCTGTTTTTTGCACTAATTGGCCTAATTTTGATTGATAAAAGTCATTGGTATCATAACGAATATCAAAGATTTCATCTGCCCCTACTGATGCAAAAGGAATAATGTCATAACCATGCTCCATCGCCATCCGCGCAAAGCCTGTGCGCTCCTTCCAAACGAGTTTATATTCCTCGCCTTTATTTTTCATTACCTCACGACCACCACCAGGAAAGACCAAAATATGCTCTTTGGCTTGCATGAGTTGTTGGCAATTTTTTGGTGTCGCTGCCACACAGCCATTATCCCATAATAAATTACGCCACAAAGGGATTTTAAAATGAATATGGTCACCTAATGAGCGTAAAAAAATATCTTTATGCTGATACAAACCCAATAACATCAGGGGCGCATCTAATGTGCCATACAAGGTATGATTTCCTACATACAACGCAGGTTTGCTTTTATCTACATTGTCTAGACCAGTAAAAATAGGGTCAAACCACTGCTGCTGCAACCATAAACCTTGCTGAATACGTTTAAGCGGTGGAGGAGTAAAGGTTAAAAGATGTGTCATGATGTGCGACTCCGTTGTAATTACATAATAATGCGTCAGTTGCACGTTATACGCATTATCGAATAAGGACAATTAAGCTGTCATTTGTCACTGCCTTTGAGTCGTCCAACAACTTATCATCTTGCGTTAATCATCAAGACAGCAATTACACCTTATACTACCATTGTTAGACAAGATGCGCTAAAAGTGCGCAAATTACGTTACAATCGCCAGTCAAGATAAAATATGCGCCGTGCGTGCGTTAGCTCTCAGGGTTTAGGCACATAGTTTGTGAGTTTCAAAAACTATCTGCCTCAGTCTTATTTTTTTAGCGGAATTTCTCTCATGAGTGAAAAACTACATCATTTAAAAACAGGTGGCTTTGAGCGTCGTTGGTCTTTAGCTAAAGCCAGTATTGTGGCAGGCACACGTTTTGCCACTAGCAGTGCCAGCACCATGTTTAGCGACACCGCGACACGCGAACTCAAACGTAAAAAAAGCATGGCTGAACAAGCCGAATACCTTGTTGATGAAATGGGTAAACTCAAAGGAAGTATTGTTAAAATTGGCCAAATGATGGCTTTATATGGCGAGCATTTTTTACCCGATGAAGTCACTCGCGCCTTTCACCGTCTTAATGACAAAACCATCGCTTTAGATTGGTCTATCATCGAAAAACACTTAAAACAAGAACTCGGCGAAAAACGCTTTAACGATTTAGTGATTGATCAAGAACCCATAGGTGCAGCCTCTTTGGCACAAGTACATCGCGCACGCCGTAAAAGTGATGGCACCGAATTAGTGCTTAAAATTCAATATCCTGGTGTGGCTGAAGCGATTGATTCTGATTTAAGTTTAGTTGCCCAAATGATGCGTTTTGCCCGTGTTGTACCCCAAACACGCGAGTTTGAAGAGTGGCTTGAAGAAGTCAGAATGATGATGCACCGCGAGGTAAATTATCCCCAAGAAATGGAAACTACACGCCTGTTTCATAAATATCTNNAGCAATGCCATTATGATGCTATCGCAAGAGCGGCGTAATGCGTTAGCGATGGCTTCCTTAGAAATTTGCTGCCGTGAAGTGTTTGAATGGGGCGAAATGCAAACCGACCCTAATTTTGGGAACTATTTAGTGCGCTTGGGTGATGGTGTTACTACACCCGACCAAATTATTTTATTAGATTTTGGTGCAGTGCGAGACTTTCCTAATGATTTGCTCAAATTAGCTCGTGCTTTAACTAAAGCCTCGGTATTACGTGACCGTGAAACCTTAGTTAGCTCCATGAAAGGCTTTAGCTTTTTTGATGAAATGGGTATTGAAAACAAAAAGAAAATTGCCGAAGTCTGTTTGTTAGCAGTTGAGCCTTTTACCAAGCTACAAGATGCCCCCAAAGAAACCATTACCGAAGACGGCAAATATATTTGGGCAAAAAGCAATTTACATACACGTGTCTTAATGCAAGCCACTAAGTC
>DDBM01000056.1 GCA_002333125.1 Moraxellaceae bacterium UBA2032
ACTTTAGGCATTCCGCCCACCGCAGGCAGTGCCGTGGTGCGTCGCCCTAATAATAGCGGTTTGTTTTCTTTAGCCTCGGTATTAAATAGCAAAGGCTACGACAGCAAGTTTATTTATGGCGGTTATGGTTATTTTGACAATATGAATGCTTTTTTTGCAGGTAATGGTTACGCCGTCGTTGACCGTACCGATTTTGCGTCCGATGAGCAATTGTTTGGTAATGTGTGGGGCGTAGCTGATGAATATTTGTTTTTACGCTCAATGCGTGAGGCCGATAAAAGTTATGCCGCCAAAAAACCGTTTTTTTCTATTGTAATGACTACAACCAATCATCGTCCGTACACCTTTCCCGCAGGACGTGTTGATGGTCAACAAAAAAAATGGACAGGTGCAGTTAAATATACCGATTGGGCAATTGCTAATTTTATTAAACAAGCACGTATCAAACCGTGGTTTAACGACACTATTTTTATTATTAGTGCCGACCATTGTGCAGGCAGCGCAGGCAAAACGGCGGTGCCTGTAGAGCGTTATCACATTCCGTTATTTATTTACGCGCCTAAATATTTTACCCCACGTGAAGTGAGTCAAATTACCAGCCAAATGGATGTGCCATCGACTATTTTGGGCTTGTTAAATATGAGTTATGTGAGCCGATTTTTTGGTCGAGATGTTTTTAGAACCCCCGTTGAGCAGCAACGTGCCTTAATTGCGACGTATCAACGTATGGCTTTATACAAAGATAATGACTTAGTGATTTTATCGCCACAGCGTCATGTAGAGTTGCATCGTGACCCTTTAGGCAAAGACCAAATTTTGCCAGCATCGGCTAATCAAGAGCTAAGCGATAATGCGATTTCGTATTATCAAGGCGCAGATTATGCTTTGCGTCATGGTTTGTTAAAGGCGGTTAAGCAGAAATAATAAACACGGTAGGGGCGCGATACTCGCGCCTTTTTTAGTAGTCGTAGCATGGATTGAAGTACGAAGCGCATGAGGTCGAAAGGGCTATTTTTGCTTCAGCCACGCCACCATGTCATCATTATCCACACCGTCATAAATGGCTTCAACGCTTAGCGTTAGCCCAATAGACGTAAATGTCACTTCATCACCCAAAAAGTATTTAACAGCTTTCCAATCGTCACTTTTGCGTATCACTTCAATTTGTACAAAATCTTGGGCAATCAACACATATTCTTCAAGTGTTTCGATTTGCATATAAGCGATACGCTTTTCGGTTTCATCAATACGCCGTGTCGAGTTAGATAACACCTCCACAATGATAGTTGGCGTTTCGGTAAAGTAGCCATTGACAGGTGGGCAATTAACCAATACATCAGGATAATAATACTTGCTACCGTTTGCGATGCGCACTTTCATATCCGACATATACGCTCGACAAGGCTTGCCTTTAAGATGGTTTTTAAACTCACTTGAAATATTGAGGGCAAGTGAATTGTGATTAGAATGTGCGCCAGCCATTGCATAAATATGGCCGTCGACATATTCATGTTTCAGCTCGGCGATTTTTTCACCTTCAAGGTAGTCTTCTTCACTAATAAAAGTGACTTGCCGTGCTGTTGCCATAATGTCGCTCTCCTAAGTAATACGCTTACTTTACTTGTTTAATCGTACAACTTTTTATGCTCAAATTGTAGCGCGAGTTAGCGGTTGTTATTTTTATAATCAAGGCGTAGCATTTTAAAACAGTAAACAAAGACGAAACACAATTGGACTTTTTGGCAACTCTTCCGTAAAATTGCGCCTATTTACGGCTGACGCGGTTATCGCTTATTTACCTACTAAAACCCTTATTAGGGCTTTTAGTAGTCAAAACGCGCTAATTGCTTAGCAATGCGTAAGCCAATTTTTTTTCTAAGCGAGGCGAATAGGTCAGCGGGATGACAAAATCACCGTTGTGTCTAGTTCTGTCTCGCTTTTTTGTAAGTGTACAATCGCATAGCCCAGCGCGGAGGTTCGTTTGAGTAAGCCCGCCCTTTTAGCCCTAGCAGATGGAAGTGTTTTTCGGGGTATTGCCATCGGTGCAGATGGTAGCACGTGTGGTGAAGTTGTTTTTAATACGGCCTTAACAGGTTATCAAGAGATTCTCACCGATCCTTCTTATTGCCAACAAATCGTCACCTTAACCTACCCGCATATTGGTAGTACTGGTATTAATAGCGAAGATGAAGAAGCCGCCAAATTATGGGCTGCGGGTTTAATTATCCGTGACTTACCTTTATTGGCGAGTAATTTTCGTAGTCAAGAAAGCTTATCTGATTATTTAAAACGTCATGGTATCGTGGGCATTGCCAACATTGATACTCGTCGTTTAACCCGTATTTTGCGTGAAAAAGGCGCGCAAAGTGGGTGCATCGTCGCTGGTGACACCATCAGCGACGAGGTAGCCCTCGCTCAAGCCCGTGCTTTTGGTGGTTTAAAAGGGGCAGACTTAGCAAAAGTTGTTTCCGTCACCGATAACTACGCATGGACAGAAGGTTCATGGCAGTTGGGCAAAGGTCATGTAACGCCAACCGAGCCAGCCAAATTTAAAGTGGTTGCCTACGATTTTGGTGTAAAGCGTAATATTTTGCGGATGTTGGTTGATAGAGGCTGTGACGTTACCGTTGTGCCTGCACAAACGCCTGCGGATGTGGTCTTGGCCATGAATCCAGATGGCATATTCCTTTCCAATGGGCCGGGTGATCCAGAGCCATGTACTTATGCCATTGAAGCCATTAAGCAATTTTTAAACACCGATATTCCTGTGTTTGGTATTTGTTTAGGTCATCAATTATTGGCCTTAGCCTCTGGCGCACAAACCTTAAAAATGAAGTTTGGTCATCATGGGGCAAATCATCCTGTTCAAGATTTAGCCACAGGCCGTGTGATGATTACCAGTCAAAATCATGGTTTTGCGGTAGATGAAGCCAGTTTGCCTGCTAATTTACGCGCGACGCATAAGTCGTTATTTGATGGTTCATTACAAGGTATTCATCGTACCGATAAGCCTGCATTTAGCTTTCAAGGACACCCTGAAGCTGCGCCAGGCCCACATGATGCCGATGCCTTATTTGACCACTTTATTGAATTGATGCAAGTCTATCAGGCGAAGTAATTAAGACCCTCACTCTAGCTCTCTCCCAAAGGGAGAGAGAACTCCCTCTCCCTTTGGNNGGGGTGAGGGATAGCTAACACGAGAGTATTATGCCTAAGCGTACCGACCTAAAAAGCATTTTGATTATTGGTGCAGGCCCAATTGTTATTGGTCAAGCCTGTGAATTTGACTATTCTGGCGCACAAGCGTGTAAAGCCCTACGTGAAGAAGGTTTTAGGGTTATTTTGGTGAACTCTAATCCAGCCACCATCATGACCGACCCTGCTATGGCCGACTCAACCTATATTGAGCCGATTACATGGCAAACGGTGGCTAAAATCATCGAAAAAGAACGTCCAGATGCCATATTGCCTACTATGGGCGGTCAAACGGCACTTAACTGTGCCTTAGATTTGGATAAGCATGGTGTGTTGGCTCAATATAATGTTGAGTTAATTGGTGCGTCTAAAGATGCCATTAACAAAGCCGAAGACCGCGCCTTGTTTGACAAAGCAATGCGTAAAATTGGCTTAGAATGTCCGCGTGCAGNNTGTATTATTCGCCCCTCGTTTACTATGGGTGGTAGTGGTGGCGGTATTGCGTATAACCGCGAAGAATTTATCGAAATTTGTGAACGTGGTTTTGATTTGTCGCCCACCAAAGAATTACTCATTGATGAGTCATTAATTGGTTGGAAAGAATACGAAATGGAAGTTGTGCGTGACAAAAACGACAACTGCATTATTATTTGTGCCATCGAAAACTTTGACGCGATGGGTGTACATACAGGCGATTCGATTACTGTTGCCCCTGCACAAACCCTCACCGACAAAGAATACCAAATCATGCGTAATGCCAGTATCGCGGTATTACGTGAAATTGGCGTAGAAACAGGCGGCTCAAACGTTCAGTTTGGTATAGACCCCAAAACAGGCCGTATGGTCGTTATCGAGATGAATCCGCGCGTAAGCCGTTCATCTGCCTTAGCGTCTAAAGCCACAGGTTTTCCGATTGCTAAAGTGGCGGCTAAATTAGCCGTAGGTTACACCTTAGACGAATTACAAAATGAGATTACAGGCGGCAAAACCCCTGCGTCCTTTGAGCCATCAATCGACTACGTGGTCACTAAAATCCCACGCTTTACCTTCGAGAAGTTTCCTCAAGCCGAACAACGTTTGACCACCCAAATGAAATCGGTAGGCGAAGTCATGGCTATTGGCCGTACCTTCCAAGAGTCGATGCAAAAAGCCTTACGCGGTTTAGAAGTGGGTGCAGATGGCTTTAATCCTAAAGTCAATTTGGCCGATGCCGAATGCGAAGATAAATTACGCCACGAACTCAAAAATCCCGGCCCTGACCGTATTTGGTACATTGGGGATGCGTTCCGTTTTGGTATGTCTTTAGAACAAGTGTACGAATACTCTGCGGTTGATCCGTGGTTTTTGGTGCAAATCGAAGACATTATTAAAGCCGAAGAACAAGTTAAACAGCTTGGTTTTGCAGGTTGTACCCGTGATTGGTTATGGCAGCTGAAACGCAAGGGCTTTTCTGATAGCCGCTTGGCTCACTTGTTAGGTGTACGCGAAAAGCAACTGCGTAAAAAACGTTGGGAATTAGGCGTGTATCCTACTTACAAACGGGTAGATACGTGCGCTGCCGAGTTTTCGACTAGCACCGCGTATATGTATTCGACCTATGAAGAAGAGTGCGAAGCACAACCTTCTAACCGTGACAAAATCATGGTGTTAGGTGGTGGGCCAAACCGTATTGGTCAAGGTATTGAGTTTGATTATTGCTGTGTTCATGCCGCGTTGGCGATGCGTGAAGACGGTTACGAAACCATCATGGTTAACTGTAACCCAGAAACCGTTTCTACCGATTATGACACCTCTGACCGTTTGTACTTTGAACCCGTCACCCTCGAAGACGTACTAGAAATTGTGCGTGTTGAGAAGCCTAAAGGCGTGATTGTACAATATGGCGGCCAAACCCCATTAAAATTAGCCCGTGACTTAGAAGCCGCAGGCGTACCTATTATTGGTACTAGCCCTGACTCTATTGACCGTGCCGAAGACCGCGAACGTTTTCAACAAATGGTCGAACGTTTAAATTTACGTCAACCACCCAACCGTACCGCGCGTAGTGCTGAAGACGGTGTGCGTTTAGCGATTGAAGTCGGTTATCCTTTAGTGGTGCGTCCGTCCTATGTGTTAGGTGGTCGTGCGATGGAGATTGTGTATAACGAAGATGAATTACGTCGTTATATGCGCGAAGCGGTGCAAGTCTCTAACGAATCGCCTGTTTTATTAGACCGTTTCTTAGATGATGCCATCGAAGTCGACGTTGATTGTGTGTCTGATGGTACACAAGTGGTGATTGGCGGCATTATGCAACACATTGAGCAAGCAGGGATTCACTCAGGTGACTCGGCGTGTTCCTTGCCACCGTATGCGTTAAACGAAGGCGTACAAGCCATTATGCGTCAGCAATCAATGGATATGGCGTTGGAATTAGGCGTAATTGGTTTAATGAACGTGCAGTTTGCCGTTAAAAACAATGATGTTTATGTTTTAGAAGTTAATCCACGCGCCTCGCGTACTGTGCCGTTTGTCTCCAAATGTATTGGTGTTTCGTTGGCAAAAGTTGCAGCGCGTTGTATGGCAGGTCAAAGTTTAGCGAGCCAAAACTTTACCAAAGAAATCATTCCTCCCTATTTTAGCGTCAAAGAAGCGGTGTTCCCGTTTGCTAAATTTCCGGGGGTTGACCCGATTTTGGGGCCAGAAATGAAGTCAACAGGCGAAGTGATGGGCGTTGGTAAAACCTTTGGTGAGGCCTTTCATAAAGCGGTTTTAGGCTCTAACGACAAATTACCCACAGGTGGTTGTGCGTTTATTTCGGTGCGTGACTCCGATAAAACCTTATTGCCACAACTGGGTCGTGATTTAGTGGCTTTAGGTTTTAGCTTGGTAGCTACGGGTGGCAGCCAAAAGATTTTGGCTCAAGCAGGTGTGCCTTGTAATCGGGTTAATAAAGTCACCGAAGGCCGTCCACATATTGTGGATATGCTAAAAAATGGCGAAATTAGCCTAATTATTAACACCACCGAAGGCAAACAAGCACAACAAGATTCGTTCTCGATTCGTCGTAGTGCCTTACAAGGTAAAGTGTATTACACCACCACCATTAGTGGCGCGAGTGCCGTATGCCAAGCTTTAAATGCCAAAGGTGAGTTGAGCGTATCTCGTTTACAAGATTTACATTTGGAGGTGCAGTAATGCAACGTTACCCAATGACCGTGTTAGGCGCAGAAGCATTACGGGTTGAGTTAGACCGTCTAAAAAACGTTGACCGCCCGCGTATTACCAATGCAATTGCTGAGGCTCGCGCTCATGGCGATTTAAAAGAAAACGCCGAATATCATGCCGCGCGTGAACAACAGAGTTTTGCCGAAGGTCGCATCAAAGAAATTGAAGCCAAACTGTCTAATGTGCAGATTATTGATATTTCTAAAATGCCCAATAATGGCAAAGTGATTTTTGGTACAACAGTTGATATCGAAAATGTAGATAGTGGTGAAGTCAAAACCTATCAAATTGTAGGCGAAGACGAAGCGGATATTAAGCAAAGTAAAATATCATCAGGCTCACCCATTGCGCGTGGCTTAATGGGCAAAGAAGAAGGCGATACGGTAGTTATTACCACGCCTGCTGGCCAAGTAGAGTACGAAATCAGCAAAGTACGCTACATTTAATTATTTAGGACTTACGCGGTTATCGCTTATTTGTTCACATTTCAATCGGTTTTCAACGATTGTATGCTCACAAAACGCGCTAATTTCGGTGAAATGCGTAAGTCCTGTACTGCCTCGTTAAAAAAGCCCCGTCAGTTGTAAAATTGATGGGGCTTTTTTATTGCTTGATAAAAAGAAATATTTAAACTACATTAAAGCTAGACTAAGTTTAGCTAGGTAAAAATCATGTCTATTATTCAAGTCAATATGCACGAGGCAAAAAGTCAGTTGTCGTACCTCTCTGAGCGTGTGTTAGCAGGTGACCGAGTGGTCATTGCCAAATCAGGTAAACCATGCGTCGATTTGTTGCCGCATCAAACAACAACGACTCGTCAAGCAGGGCGTTTAAAAGGAAAAATTGTGATACCTGATGATTTTGATAACACATCACAAGACATTATTGATGGTTTTTATGGTAGCCAATTATGAAACGGATTTTATTAGATAGTTGTGTGTGGTTATGGTGGCTTGACGATAATCCTATTTTGGGAAAAAACGCAAAAGCACTTATTAGTGATGAGCGTAATATGATTTTTGTGAGTGCTGCAACGGTTTGGGAAGTTGCCATTAAACGACAAAAAAGCGGTTTACATATCGAAGGTGATTTGCAGGACTTAGTTGCTGCTGATGGTTTTATACCCTTAGCGATAGATTTGTTTCACGCTCAACAAGCCGCAGCTTTGCCGCCTATTCATCAAGACCCTTTTGATAGAATGTTAATTGCTCAGGCGCAAGCCGAAGGTTTGGAGCTAATCACTGCCGATACCATTATTCCTAAATACGGTATTAGGACAGTGTTGGCACGAGTTTAAGTTTTCAACCCACTGATTCAAATGGTTTTTTATATAACGGAGTATTTATGAGTCTTTACGCCACCTTACAAAAAGTACAAAGCGAAGAAGACGTAAAAGATGTTTATATTAAAGCATTGGGCTTAAAAAAATTTACTAAAGGCTTGATTGATATTCAAACCAATGAAGTTTGGTTTGAGGCTAAAGATAAGCCCAAATCAACCTACGAAATGTTTACCCAATTATTGCATTATGTGTATTACGCCCTTAAAAAAGGCGAAACCGTGCCGCCATTTTTGGCCGTGATTGACACCCAAAAAGCCGCTTTAATGAAAACGGCAGACATCATGCCTTTGTTTGAAGACAAGGCGATTAAATGGGGGCAAGACTCAAGCAGTGGCGCAAAACGCTCGGCCAGTAAATTTACCAAAGATACTCTCGAAAAAGTTTCTACGCATATCGGTACGCATTTTGTTTCTTACAAAATAGACACTCACGAACAAGAATTTATCGACACAGTTAAACTCGCCATTAAAACGGGTGAAATTGTGCGTACCCAAATTACGCCCGATAACCTCAAGCAAGTGTTTGATAAATGGGTTAATTTAATTGGTAAAGAAATTAACGGTGTGGCCGAAGCCGATTACGCCTTGTTGTTTTTTGCCGATATTATGCACGATGGCAAAACCTCCACGCACGAAAATCTACCTGCTAAGTTAGTGCATGATGGTGATAAGCCGTTCTTTTTGTTAAATAATCAGGCCTATTATTTAGGGCGNNTTGGGCAATAACTGGCAAAAAAATTATATTGTGTGGGATATGTGTTGTGGTGTGGGTAATTTGGAGGTTAAGCACAGTAATCCGCGTAATGTGTTTATGAGTACGCTTGATAAAGCCGATATTGATGTAATGAAGGCAAGTAAAACCTGTGTCGCGGCTACCCGTTTTCAGTACGATTATTTGAATGATGATATTACTGATGATGGTTTGATTGATTATTCGTTAACCAAAAAAGTGCCTGCTGCGTTGCAGCAAGCGATTAAAGAGGG
>DDBM01000093.1:0-5725 GCA_002333125.1 Moraxellaceae bacterium UBA2032
AAATCAGCAGGATATTGATGGGCTAAATCTTGGTCTGCACCTTCGGCACATTGGTTAATCATGCCTTGTAAGCCAATTTTTGCACCGTCTTCTGGCGAGAAAATGCGCGCTACGCCATAGGCTTGTAAGGCTTTAATTTCGCTCGGCACAATCACGCCACCGCCACCGCCAAACACGTTGACATGCCCCAAACCCCGCTCGTTGAGCAGGTCAATCATATAAGCAAAAAACTCGTTATGACCACCTTGATACGAGCTAATGGCAATGCCGTGTGCGTCTTCTTGTAATGCGCAGGTGACAATTTCATCGACTGAGCGGTTATGACCTAAATGAATCACCTCACAACCCGTTGCCTGCAGCATACGGCGCATAATGTTAATGGCGGCATCATGGCCATCAAACAAACTCGCGGCTGTCACAAAACGCACCTTATTTGTTGGTTGATATAGCTCAGGCTTGTGATAGGTGGTCATTGCCAATTTTCCTCGTCCGTTATAGTTTAAATATAGACTTATTTAGGACTTACGCGGTTAGCGCTTATTTGTTCACATTTCAATCGTTTTCAACGATTTTATACTCACAAAACGCGCTCATTTCGGTGAAATGCGTAAGTCCTGTCATTATTAAGCCGACGAGATTAAAGCAAGCACTTGCTTGGTGGCAATGTGTTTTTAGGACAGCAAATTATTCACAATCATTTATAAATATTTGCAAAACCCCGCCTCAGTCCCCATAACAGTTTTTATTTTCATAAAATCATCGCCAATTATTTGCTATAAGAGCTAATTGCAAAATTTTTGTTTTGAGGACACCCCATGAACACTCAGCTAACTCAACAACTGTCTTGGTTAAGTCCTCAAGCGGCTGTATTAAAAAATATGCGTCGTGGTTTAGAAAAAGAATCGCTGCGCATGACCGCTAACGGTTATCTTGCTCAAAGCGAACACCCCAAAGGTTTAGGCGCAGCCCTCACCCATCCTTACATTACCACCGATTATTCCGAAGCCTTAATTGAACTAATTACCCCTGCTACCAAAAGCATAGACGAAACACTCAACTTTTTAGATGAATTACATCGCTTTACCTATCAACAGTTAGGCAGTGAGCGTTTATGGCTCAACTCTATGCCGTGTATGGTGGGTTTAGACGACGAAAACATTCCGCTTGCCTACTATGGCGAATCCAACATTGGCAAATTAAAAACCCTGTATAGGCACGGTTTAGGCGTTCGTTATGGCCGCAAAATGCAAACCATTGCAGGTATTCATTATAATTTGTCTTTTCCTAATGAATTTTGGCAAGCATGGCACACCGCAAGCCAAACAACAGACCAGCTACAAGACTTTATTAATCAAAAATACTTTGCTTTAATTCGTACCTTTCAACGTCATAGTTATTTATTATTGTATTTATTGGGTGCAAGCCCAGCCGTTTGTGGCTGCTTTTTGACGGGAAGACAACATAATTTACAAAGCCTGAGTGCAGGCACGTTATATCAACCTTATGCCACGTCATTACGCATGAGTCGTTTAGGTTATCAAAATACCGTACAGCGTGATTTACACGTTTCTTATAATCAACTCTCTGAATATATTGATGATTTGACTCATGCTATTCATACCCCTTATGCCCCATTTACCAAATTAGGTGTAAAAAAAGAGGGTGTTTATCAACAAATGAATACCAATGTATTACAAATCGAAAACGAATATTACGGCTTAATTCGCCCCAAACAAACCGCCCAAAGCGGCGAAAAACCGACTCAAGCCCTTAGAGCGCGCGGTATAGAATATATCGAAATGCGTTGTGTGGACTTAAATCCTTTTATACCAACAGGCATCGACAGTACTACCGCACATTTTTTGGAAGTGTTTGCTTTACATAGTGTACTAACAGATAGCCCAGACTTTAGCGCACATAAATATGCCGAGTTAGACGAACGCCAAGAACAAATGGTAGAGCGTGGCCGCGCACCTGCGTTAAAAGTCACCATTAACGGCCAAGCAGCAGACTTTAAAAGTGCGGCTTTGGAGTTATTGCAAGAGATGCAACAAGTCGCGGTGGTGTTAGATAATGCCCATCAAACCAGCCAATACAGTGCCTCCATTAGCACACAACTCGCTAAAATTGAGCAGCCAGAGCAAACCTATGCTGCACAAGTATTAGTAGAAATGCAAAAATACGATAACAACTTTTTTGCTTTTGGCAGCGCGATTGCCGAGCAACACCGCGATTATTTTTTGAGTCGGCCACTATCGGCAGAGCGCATGGCGTTTTTTGAGCAACAAGCACAAACGTCTCATACTGCACAAAAAGCCATTGAAGACAGCGACACTCAAACTTTTGAGGATTTTTTGGCGGATTATATTAAATAACAGTATTCTTACTGTTGCTTAGCTAATTTTGAGTTAAACATAACTTATTTGAAGCCCTCTCCCCAACCCTCTCCCATAGGGAGAGGGAGTTCTTGCTTAGCAAAGCTAGAGAGGGTCACTTATTATTGAGAGCCAGCACATGATTTTACCTTCACCACGCTTAACTAATTTTGGGCTGTTTGTATTAATGTTAGTAGGCATGGGTGTTGCCTTGTATTTGCAACACTACGCGCATTTAGAGCCTTGCCCTTTATGTGTTTTTCAGCGTGTATCGTTAATGAGCATGGGCATCGTGGCACTGATTGCCTTTATTCATAACCCTGCCGCTTTAGGCCGCCGTATTTATGCAGGGTTAAGCTTAGTGGGTGCCTTAGCAGGGGTCGGTGTTGCTGGCCGTCATGTGTGGCTACAACATTTGCCTGCCGATGAAGTGCCATCATGTGGGCCAGGGTTAGATTATTGGATGGATACTTTTCCTTTTCAAGAAGTGGTACAAAAAGTGTTGCGTGGTTCGGGTGAGTGCGCCAAAGTCGATTGGATGATGTTTGGTTTAAGTTTGCCCGAATGGACATTGATGATGTTTGTGGGCTTAACAAGTGTGGTTGTGTGGCAGTTGGTGCGTAAGGCTTAATACCCCTCACTCTAGCTCTCTCCCATAGGGAGAGAGGACTCCCTCTCGAGAGGGAGTTACAGCTTACTCGTCGTTATTGCTGCACTCAGGTGCATTAGGGCTAATTTTACAACGCACTTTTTTAAGCACTTTCATCATCGTCACATCGTATACACCTTCTTTGGTGAGGTGAATACGTGTTTGACGCAAGGCTTCTTGATAGGCTTGTTCGTGTTCTGGCTCTAAAATCATCCAATACTTCTTAGGTACATCTTTTTCGTTTTTATCAATGGTATTAAAGATTTTATCGAGCATTTCGTCCTGAAACTGACCTGTCATGGCTCTAAATGCTGCTACGCGGCTATCAATATCTGGTGATTTCTTTTTAAGTGCATCTCGATTAATGACCAAACTTGCGGTCATTTGCACCACAGGCGTACTATAAATACCGCCTTTATCGCCTAAACCTTGTTTTAACTCATAAGGCCAATACACCATCGAAGGCGCAACTAAAGCATCAGCATCACCTGTATTAAATGGCTTAGTAAAACCACCTACATCTGCCGCTACCGCCTCCATACCTAATTTATTCATGGCATTGGCTAAAGAGCTATCCCAGTTAATCACCGAAACTTTTTTGCTTTTTAACTGCTCCATGGTTTCCATTGAGCGGTCTTTAATATGCAAATACTGTGCGCCTACGGGAAACACACTCACAATTTGATATGGCTCGCTAATTGTTAATGGCTCTAATTTTGGGTCAAATAAGGTTCTTAATAATAAACGCATATGTTCATAGGTAGGAATTGCTCCTACTGCGTCCACACTACCCATAAATTTATTAAATTCGCGAGCGTGTAGCGTAGAAAGAACTGCTGCATCGCATTTGCCTGCTTTAAAGTTTTCGGCTACTTTGGCTTCATCGGGCAACACTTTAAAATCGGCAATAATATTCCAACGACGCGCAATTAAGCCTAAGTCTTTAGCACGACTATAAAACTCACCCGTAGAGCCTTGCATATCAAAAAAGCAAATAGATATTTTTACTGGCTGTACAAACGCAGGTGGCAAGCCTTTAATGTTAGGTTGTATATCTTTGGCTAACGGCAAAAAATCTGCTGCATTAGCTTGAGCTGCCAAACATAACACACCTAATTTAAACAAAGACTGCATGGGTTTTTTTAATATATGCAACATAGATTTTTCCTTTTTTTTGCTTTTTGAGCCTACACAATACACACATTTTTTATAAGTGAATAGACACTCTCTGCGTAAGCTATCAACAGTTTTAATTATTGCGTCAAAAACGCTGTTGTTTTGATTCTAGGACTTTAATCACCAAACAGCACGATTTTTTTTAGCTTATCCGATGTAAAACTAGGGTTTATTTTTTTGATATTGAGGGCGTAATACCATTTTGCGTAATTGCTTAAGGCTTTGTAAGGGTTCATCTGGCAAGTTGTAATTAAAAACCAGTGCAGGCACAAAACCTTCGGGGTCGCCTTGCCCCCATAACTCAATTAAGGTGCCGCCTTTGGCTAAGGTTGTTAAACGCCATGTACTACTAAAGTTAGTTAAACGTACTCGTTTGGCAATAATCTCAGGCGGTAGAAGATAATTAGCTTGTGCTTGTGCCTTAATAAGTACCACGCCTGATTTTGAATGCTGCACCCGATTATAAAGCACCATGTCTCGCTCAACAAAAGGGTATGGTAATTTATAAACCACATACACGAGGCTATGATCTTTTTCTTTTTTTAACACATTAACAGACTTGATACGCGCTAACCATTGTGGCCATGCGTTAATATCGGACAGCACCGCCAATACAGTGTTAAGTGGCTGCTCAACCATTGTTTGTGCTTTAAATTGATGATAAGAATTATTGTTTTGAGGACTAACATACACTTGTATTTGACGTTGAGTGTCGTTTCGCGCTAACTCCCATTCATCGGCAAAAACCAATGAACTCAATAACAAGCACAAACTCCACACCACATAAGTCATAAATTGCTCTTTAATCAATCAAGGCCACTCTCTTTTGGCACAAAAACGCGCTAATCGCGGTGCGATGCGTAAGTCCTGTTTTGTTTAACCATAGCATAAAGGCATAATAACGCACAGAGTGTAATTTGCTGTTATGGGTTAGTGATTGGTAACGATGCCGCAGAGAAAATGCAGGCTTGGCGATAACCTGCATTATCATGCAGGCTACTTTCTATTTGTTTATTAAAGCAAAATAATACACACACTAGGCTAAAGCCACAGCCTACTGAATATGCGCCAAAATCCCATCTAATTCCTCAAAGGAGTTATAGCTAATAATCAGCTTGCCTTGACCTTTTTTGTTGTAATTAATTTGCACCGCTGCCCCTAATTTATCAATCAAGTTTTGTTGCAAATCGGCCACATTAGGGTCAACACGTTTGGTATCACTAGGGTTTTCTTTGGCAGCTAATAAGCTACGCACTAAAGACTCGGTTTGACGCACCGAAAAGCCTTTGGCCACAATTAAACGTGCCGCTTCGGTTTGTTGTTGCTCTGGCAAAGCTAACAAGGCACGGGCATGACCCATTTCTAAATCGCCATGTTCCAGCAAGGTTTTAACTTCGCGCGGCAAGGCCATTAAGCGCAATAAATTACTCACGGTCGCACGAGCTTTGCCTACGGCTTCGGCAATTTGTTGATGGGTTAATTCAAATTCTTCTACAAAACGGTGCATGGCGGTTGCCTGCTCCAT
>DDBM01000093.1:5796-13780 GCA_002333125.1 Moraxellaceae bacterium UBA2032
AAAAAGCTGTCTTTGGCTTGCTGTGTAGCGGTAGTTTCTGCGTTGGCCACTTCGTCTTTTGCCTGACGTACTGCGCCTAATAATGCGTCTAATCCTCGACCTGTTCCTAAACCACGTTTTTTAGTACTCATGCTGTTTTTCTCTTTTTATCTTTTTTAATCAATTCGGCAGCCAAACTTAAATACGCATAAGCACCGCGTGAGCCTTTGTCGTAATACATCACAGGTACACCATGTGCAGGAGCTTCGGCCAAACGAATGTTACGCGGAATCACGGTAGTAAAGACTTTATCGCCAAAATGTTTAGTTAATTCGTTAGACACATCAACAGTTAAGGTATTACGTGCATCGTACATGGTACGCACAATGCCGCGAATTTTTAAATTAGGATTAAGTTTGGCGGTCATGCGTTCAATGGTATTGGTTAAATCGGCCAACCCCTCTAATGCGTAGTATTCGCATTGCATGGGAATAATCACCCCATCGGCAGCAACTAAGGCATTTAAGGTGAGCATACTTAAAGAAGGCGCGCAATCAATCAAAATAAAGTCATAACTTTTGGCAATTTGTTCTATGGCTTCTTTAAGGCGTAACTCGCGGCGTTCTAAATCAAATAAGCTAATTTCAGCACCGCTTAAATCACGGTTTGCGCCTAATACGTCATAACCTGCTTTGGCGGCTTTTTGAATAGCCACTTTAATGGGTGTGTCACCCAGAACCACATCATAAACCGAGTAAGGCAAGTTGTTTTTATCAATACCTGACCCCATGGTGGCATTGCCTTGTGGGTCCAAATCTATCAATAACACGCGACGTTTAACGGCGGCTAACGAGGCCGCTAAATTGACGGTGGTGGTGGTTTTACCCACACCGCCTTTTTGATTGGCTATTGCTAAAATTTGCGTCATTTTGTGACTTCCTAAATACAAAAACTTGCAGTGTTCCCTCCCTTAATTTAGGGGAGGGTTAGGGTGGGGTATTTTATTAATCCCCTCCCTGCCTCCCCCTTACCAAGTGGGAGGTTTACGTCCGACCCAATACCAATAAATGCCGTGCTTCGTCTAAAAAAGGCACTTGCAACAAAATACTGCTTAATAACTGCATATCGGTGGGTAACTCATCAATTTCGGCTTGAGGGTACTGGCCTTTCATGGCTAATAAAATACCGTCTTCGCTCATTAAGTGTCTGCACCATTGGCTAAAATCGGCCAAACTCGAAAAAGCACGACTCACGATTTGTGCTTGTGGCGGTATATTCGCTTGCTCAACGCGGGCATGATGCACCCGCACATTTTTTAAGCCTAACTCTGCCACCATTTGCACCAAAAATCGGGTTTTTTTGCTATTACTGTCTAATAAATCGACTTGCAAATCGGGCTTAACAATAGCTAATACTAAGGCAGGAAAGCCCGCACCAGTGCCTACATCTAATAAGGTATTGCCGCGCAAATGGGGCAAAATACTCAGCGAATCTAAAAAATGTTTAATCACGATTTCGCGCGGTTCACGAATCGCAGTTAAATTAAAGGCGGCATTCCATTTTTGCAAGGCGGCCATATAGTGCTGTAGCTGGCTATGTACTTGTGGAGATAACTCTAAACCCAGTTGGCTAATGCCTTGTGCTAGTAAAATATGAGTATCAGACATCATGTGGAAAATACCGAAGATTGGAACGATGATTCGATGAGGGCGAATCATATTCGCCCTTTTTTGCGACTAACTCAACCTGCCAATTTCATATTGGCCATACCATGCTTTTTAAGGTAAATCATCAACAACGATAACGCCGCAGGAGTCACTCCCGAAATACGTCCTGCTTGGGCAAGGGTAGCAGGTTTGATGGTTTTGAGTTTTAAACGCACTTCGTTAGATAAACCTTGTACGCGGTCATAATCAAAATCAGCAGGCAAGGCCATTTCTTCGGACTTACGCAAACGCGCCACTTCATCTTGTTGACGGTCAATATAACCACTGTATTTGGCACTGATTTCGATTTGCTCACCCACCTCTGGTGCAACAACCGTCTCCGTTAACGCGGCTAATTGAGCATAACTCACTTGGGGACGTTTTAATAAATCNNGTTTCTTTGGCAATCGCTTCTTGTTTATCACAATAAACTTGCCAGCGTGCATCATCGACCAAACCTAATTGGCGACCCATTGGCGTTAAACGCACATCGGCATTATCTTCACGCAACAACAAACGATATTCGGCACGCGAGGTAAACATCCGATACGGCTCTTTTGTACCGTGGGTAATTAAATCATCAACCAACACACCCAAATAGGCTTGGTCACGCAACGGATACCATGCGTCTTTATCTTGAGCGCGTAAACCTGCGTTAATGCCTGCCAACAAACCTTGTGCGCCTGCTTCTTCGTAACCTGTGGTACCGTTAATTTGCCCTGCAAAATACAAGTTTTTAATCACTTTGGTTTCGAGGGTATGCTGCAAGTCTTGTGGATTAAAATAATCGTACTCAATGGCATAACCAGGCCGAATAATGTGGGCGTTTTCTAGCCCTTTCATGGAGCGCACTAATTGAATTTGAATATCAAACGGTAAACTGGTCGAAATACCATTAGGATACAGTTCGTGCGTGGTTAAACCTTCTGGCTCAATAAAAATTTGGTGNNTATCGGCAAAACGATGAATTTTGTCTTCGATAGAAGGACAATAACGCGGCCCTACACCTTCAATCACGCCTGTGTACATGGGCGAACGGTCTAAACCACTGCGAATAATATCGTGGGTTTTTTCGTTAGTATGGGTAATCCAACAGCTAATTTGCTGCGGGTGCATCGCCTGATTGCCCATAAACGACATCACGGGCGTGGGGGTATCGCCTGCTTGCTCAAGCATTTGGCTAAAATCGACACTTTTGGCATCAATACGCGGCGGTGTACCTGTTTTTAAACGCCCAACACGCAACGGCAATTCGCGTAAACGGTCTGCTAAAGCAATAGAGGGTGGGTCACCTGCACGACCACCGCGATAATTTTGCAAGCCAATATGAATCATGCCACCCAAAAAAGTACCTGTGGTTAACACAACCGTTGTGGCCGCAAAATGAATACCTGTTTGGCTGATAACGCCTTTAACGGTTTCACCTTCAACAATTAAATCATCGGCCGCTTGTTGAAAAATATCTAAATTAGGCTGATTTTCGAGAATGCTACGCACAGCAGCTTTATATAATACACGGTCGGCTTGAGCGCGAGTGGCACGTACCGCAGGGCCTTTGCTACCATTCAAGACTCTAAATTGAATACCGCCTTTGTCGGTGGCTAAGGCCATTGCCCCGCCCATTGCGTCAATTTCTTTGACTAAATGACTTTTGCCAATACCACCAATGGCAGGATTACAGCTCATTTGCCCTAAAGTTTCGATATTGTGGGTCAANNCACAACAAGACTCAATTTAACCGCTCATTATAAAACGTGTGGACTCCGTGTTGTTAGCAAAATTTTGCCTAATTAGACATCTTAATTTAATGTCGATACAAATAGCCCCAAGCAATGTGGTATAGCGTACATTTTTTTAGGCCAAGATGTGTTATTGATGCAAAACTCTTAAATACTTAACAGGAAACACCCTCATGAAACAACAATGGATGAAAACAACTGCTGCGACACTGATTATTAGCATGGCCAGTCTTAGCTTGCCCATTCAAGCATTTGCTGCAGTTATTCCAACTGATGCAGTCATTGCCCAAGCGACTGCGATGGATTTGTCCCATCAACGCACTGAATTAACGACGTTTTTAACGCGTACCGATGTGCAAAAACAGTTAGTTAGTTTGGGAGTAGACCAAAATCAAGCCGCGGCGCGTATTGCTGCGCTGTCTGATGCTGAAGTGCAACAACTGTATGGCAAAATGCAAACATTGCCAGCAGGCGGAGATATTTTGGGGACTTTAGTCTTTATTTTTGTGTTGTTATTAATTACTGACCTTTTAGGCTTGACCAACGTTTATCCATTTGTTCACCACCGTTAAAAATTCAGGGAGGACTACACTCGCCTCCCTTATTTTACTTGATAAAATAATTTTATGTTGATTCGTTATCTGCTTTGTATATTGATGTCTACACTTCTAATTGCTTGCACTGCGCCACAAACTCGCACCTTATTACATCAACAAGTCATGCTAAAACAACGCCCTAGCGTTGAACTAAATACTGTACCCTTTTTTGCTCAAGACACCCATCAATGTGGCCCTGCGGCTTTAGCGTCCATGTTGCAAAATACTGGCGTTAAAGTATTACCCGAGCAATTGACCAAAGAAGTTTATGTGCCTAAACGTCAAGGTAGCTTTAGCTTTGAGATGATTGCTAGTGCTAGGCAGCATGGTCGTTTGGCGTATCCACTACCCCCCAATTTAAATGCCATTTTTACTGCTTTAGAGGCAGGACTTCCTGTTTTAGTATTACAAAATAATGGTTTAAAGCTGTATCCCGTGTGGCATTTTGCGGTGGTAGTTGGGGTTGATTATGCACGTCAAGAATTTATATTACGTTCGGGTGTTGATAGGCGTTTAGTAGTGTCGTTTTCGACTTTTGAATATACGTGGGCGCGGGGCAATTATTGGGCAAGCCTAATACTTGACCCTACACAATTACCCGCTTGGTTAGAAGCCGATAAAACCTTACAACAACTGAGTATTTTAGAAACACAGGGCTTGCTTAGTGGCGCACAGGCAGGTTATGCCCAAGCGACTCAACATTGGCCTAATAAAAAAGTCGCATGGTTGGGCTTAGCTAATAGCTCGGTGACCTTGGGCGATGCGGCCAAAGGTGAAATTGCTTTTAGGGAGTTAATACGTCGCTTTCCTAATGAAGCAGCAGGCTTTAATAATTTGGCGGATTTATTGCTACATCAAGGACGTGCGCGTGAAGCCCTGCCTTTTGCACAACAAGCGGTAAAGCTGTTGGATATTCCTGCAACACAACAAACCTTGACCGAAGTTGAAGCGGCGTTGGCAAACAATTAAGGCTTTAACTTTCTAAACAACGAGGTTCTTTGAACCATATCCATCATTTCAGGCATTAAGCGTTTGCCTGCATATAACACCCATGCTTCGGGGCTAACAGGCACAACAGCTCGATTATGTTTAATTGCGCTCACAATGGCCTCGGCAACACCCTCAGGGCCATAATTACGCTTGCGGTACACATCGACCAATTTTGCTTGAGCCTGAACTACTTCACCATGAGTACGCATGGTAGCCACAATATTAGTATTAATCACACCAGGACAAATGGCACTTACACCCACATTAAACTCAGCCAACTCAATACGTAAAGATTCAGTCAAGCCCATAACGGCATATTTACTGGCCGAATACGCCGACATATCGGGCGCGGCATAATAACCCGCGGCAGAAGCCACATTGACAATATGACCACGTTTACGCTCGGTCATGGCACTACCAAAGGCTTTGCAACCATGAACCACCCCCATTAAGTTAATGCTCATCACCCAATGCCAGTCTTCGATAGGGGTACTCAAAAACTCACCTGCTGTTGCAACACCTGCATTATTAACCAAAATATCTAATACACCATATTGTTGGTGTACACGCACCGCCAAATCTTGCATCGCTTGCCAGTCCGACACATCGGCCACTTCGCTGTACACTTGCGCCCCTTGTTGTTGCAACAAGGCTTGTGTTTCTTGCAAAGATTGAGCGTTACGATCACAAATAATGACACGTGCACCTAACTGTGCCAAACGAATCGCCGTTGCACGACCAATGCCTGAGCCTGCACCCGTCACTAACGCTAACTGCTGTGTAAAAGCCATAAAAACCTCATTTTTTATTGATAAAACCTATAACAGCTACATTTACGCCAACAAATCTAGCACGAAAGTACCAATACAACAATTTAAAAACGCCCAAAAATGTTGCACTCTCACCCTACACTCTTTAGACTAAATCCTTTCAAAATCGCAAATACTGATAGCTCATGACAAGCACCTTTCCGACAGATTCTGTGGGTTTAGTTTCGCCACAACGTGTTGAATTTACACAGCCTTTAACACTGGCCTGTGAACGCACCCTTGATGCCTATACGCTGATGTACGAAACTTACGGCACCTTAAATGCCGATAAATCCAATGCCATTTTGATTTGTCATGCGTTGTCGGGGCATCATCATGCCGCAGGTTATCACAACCAAGATGACAAAAAAGCAGGTTGGTGGGATAGCTGTATCGGCCCAAACAAAGCCATTGATACCAATCAGTTTTTTGTAGTTGCACTTAATAATTTGGGCGGCTGTCATGGCTCAACAGGCCCTTCTTCGTTTAATCCTGCAACGGGTCGTTTGTATGGTGCGGACTTTCCGTTAATGACCGTTAAAGATTGGGTACAGTCTCAAGCACGTTTGGCTGATTATTTAGGTATTGAGTGTTGGGCGGCCGTTGTGGGTGGCTCTTTAGGTGGAATGCAGGTTTTACAATGGGCGGTGGACTTTCCTGAGAGGCTACGCAGTGCCATCGTTATTGCCAGCTCCCCCAAACTCTCGGCTCAAAATATTGCCTTTAATGAGGTGGCGCGGCAGTCTATTTTATCTGACCCCGATTTTCATGGTGGCCATTATTACGAGATGGACACTTACCCCAAACGTGGCTTAATTTTGGCGCGTATGGTGGGGCATATTACCTATTTATCTGACGATGCCATGAAGCAAAAATTTGGTCGTGACTTAAAATCGGGCAAGTTTTTATATGGTTACGATGTCGAGTTTCAGGTGGAGTCTTATTTACGCCATCAAGGTGAAGTATTTTCTAAAAACTTTGATGCCAATACTTATTTATTGATGACCAAAGCCTTAGATTATTTTGACCCTGCGCGTGAATATAACAATGATTTGCAACAGGCATTACAACGCGCTAACTGTAGATTTTTAGTGATTTCGTTTACAACTGATTGGCGTTTTGCGCCGCAACGCTCACAAGAAATTGTTAATGCGCTAATGGCTCAAGGCAAAAACGTGGCTTATGCCGACATTGACGCACCACAAGGCCATGACTCATTTTTGTTTCCTATTCCACGTTATGTGACTTTGTTAAAAAACTTTTTAGGTAGCGTACAACGCGCTGTGGGAGTCACTCATGCGTCTTGATTTACGATTAGCCGAACGCTGGATAAAACCTAACTCACGGGTATTGGACTTAGGGTGTGGTGATGGCGAGTTATTGGCGCACTTACGCGACAATTTTGCTATTACAGGGTATGGCCTAGAAATTGACGAAGATAAAATTAATGAATGCGTGGCACGTGGCGTAAACGTCATTCAACAAAACTTAAATGAAGGTTTAGATAACTTTGCCGATAACAGTTTTGATAACGTGATTATGACTCAAGCCTTACAAGCGGTAGAAAAACCCGACCAACTTCTTAAAGATATGCTTAGGGTAGGCAAACAGGCGATTATTACCTTTCCTAATTTTGCGCATTGGAAAGCACGTAGTTATTTGTTTTTAAAAGGAAAGATGCCAGTTTCAGAAGCTTTACCCTACTCTTGGTATAACACACCCAACATTCATTTATGCACTTTTAAAGACTTTGAAAGCTTATGCCAAAAATTAGATATTAAAATATTAAATCGTTTGGCGGTGGACGATGACCAACAAGGCAGCGTGTTAATGCAACGCTTTCCTAATTTAATGGGTGAAGTGGCCATTTATAGGTTAAGTCGCTAAGGCATCAAGATACAACTCATCATGCCTTAAGCCGCCCACAAAGCATTTTATTCACGGTCAACCGTCGGTACATGTTTAGGCGGTAAAACCGAATTGGCACGACTAACAATCAGCAGATCAACCGCTCCAATGTTGTTTTCATCTTTATTAGGATAGTCAAAGCGATTTAAGACATAACGCATTGCATTTAAACGCGCACGTTTTTTACAGTTGGATTTAATCACATACCACGGAGAGTCGGCAGTATCGGTATGATAAAACATTGACTCTTTTGCCGC
>DDBM01000077.1 GCA_002333125.1 Moraxellaceae bacterium UBA2032
AACAACAAGTGTATGTCTCGGTTCAAGATACAGGTAAAGGCATTGAGCCTCAAAACCTCGCCAAAATTTTTGACCCCTTCTTTACCACTAAACCTGTCGGTCAAGGCACAGGTTTGGGACTTTCTATTTCTTACAAAATTATTCAGCAGCACGGAGGCTCCATCCGTGTCGTTTCACAAGTGGGTAAAGGCACACGTTTTGTGATTGCCTTGCCTCGTCATGCCGTATTAGCGGTAGCCGCTTAGGAAATTTTTTATGAAAACTGCTGTTAAACCTTCTATTTTATTAGTTGATGATGAAGAACGTATTTTACGCACCCTAACTATGCTACTCAGAATGCAATATCAAGTTTTTGCCACCACCGATGGTCACGAAGCCTTAAAAATTATTGCCAAAGAAAAAATAAATGTACTGATTTCTGACCAACGTATGCCGTTAATGGTNNGCCGATGCCGTTGGTGTGGCGGTTAAATTAGAAAAAGCCAATGTCTCGACCTTTCCTATGCCTGTGCGGGCGCGTGGTTTAATTTGTTTAGTGTTAGATGAAGATGTGGCAGTTTATGAAGCTGTGCGCGAACTATTAGGAGAACAACACCAAGTATTGTGGCGTACTACTATGGCCAGTGCTTTAACCGTATTAGCGACCCAAACAGTGGCCGTGTTGGTATCGGAGTTACAAGTGGCCGATGGTGATGCGTCTATTTTAATCAAAACCTTAAAACAACAATATCCCGACTTGCTGACCATTGTTAATACCAGTTTTAAAGATACGCAACGTGTGGCTAGTTTAATTAATCAAGCGCAAGTGTTTCGTTATTTGCCTAAACCGTTACGCAAAGGTTTGTTGGCTAAGAGTTTAGAATCAACCTTGGCGCGGTATAAACAATTGCAAGATGTGCCAGAACTCAAACAAGCCATCAAGGTCGAAGTCTCTCAAGATGTACAAGAAAAAGTAGTGAGCAATAAAATTGCTGATTATTTGGCCAGATTGCGCGCTAAAGGTTTTGGTGGCGGCGCAGCAACACAAGTCTTAGCATGAGTTTTTGAGGTGCGGTTACTGAGCTTGTCAAAGTGTGGTTACTGAGCGAAGTCGAAGTACTGGTCAATGGTTCGACCCTTCGACAAGCTCAGAGCCTAGCTTTTTAAGTTTTTAGCAAAAAATAATCCACATAGGTCAACACGGCATTTGAAGTTAGTGAATCTTTGCGCCCTTCAAGAGTCATTTTATTTCGTTTGCAACATCAGCGGCAAAGTCCGCATCGTTCATTTGCTGTGAAATACTTGGATACTCACGAGCAAAAGTTTCTCTTATCGCAGCCAGCGGCACATTGGTAAACTCACCACGAAGATTAATATATTCCATGTGGCGATGGCCAGCTTTGTCGAATGCATGGTAAATCGAATCGCTGAGACCATCAAACTCCAGTGGATGCAGGCCAAATTTGTCACATAGTTCTATGTTGAATGCTGGAGTAGCCTTGCGCCACTCGCCATCTAGCCAAATATCGGTGTAGCCGTGGTAATAAAAAATATCCGTTTTTAGCGTATTACGTAATCGCTCGGTAGATAGATGGTTACGCACATCTGCATAGCCCAAACGCGCGGGAATACCCACCGCACGGCATGCGGCTGCCAGCAACACAGCTTTGCTTACGCACCAGCCATAACCTTTATCCAATACACTACTGGCGCACAGCCCATCTATGCTTAAATCGATTTTGTACGGGTCGTAGAGAAAACCATCGCGCACGGCATAATACAGAGCCACAGCACGCTCGCGATCACTGTCGCCAATCGCATGAGCCTGTGCAAATTTTTGCACCGCAGGGTGGTTTATATCAATAAATTCGGTTGCGGCAAGAAAATCTGAAGCAACGGCTGTTTGTTCTGTATCTGTCATATTTATGTCCGAGTAAGGCTTTACTAGATGATAATCTTAACAGATTTAAACAAAGGTAAGCATCCAGTTGCCTCACTTTTGGGGGCGGCTGAGCGTAGTCGAAGCCCTTTGTGAACTTCAAAACGTCTATTACTTTTGGCTAAAAAACTTTTCTAGCTCTTCGCGCATCTCATTATTTAAGTGACACGTCATAAACTTGCCTTGACGCTCTATCCAAATTAACTTGGCATTCACTAACTCTTTAATATGATGCGATACCGTAGGCGCGCCAATATTAAGCTTGCTCATAAAGTCGGTTAAACCACAGCTACAATCTTTATCGCTACCAGAGGCAATAATCTTTTCGCGTAATTGCAGCAGCTCAACATAAATTTGCAAACGATTAGGATGCGACAAGGCTTTAAAGGCTAGGGCCATCTCATTTAGGTTTTTCATAGCAGACCTCTTAAAAGTTTTAATTATTCTAACATAATTATAGTTTGACAAGCATCGAAATATTATATAATTTGATATGTATCGAATTGAGGTGTTTTGCAATGAAAAAATCTATTTTGATTGTGGGTGCAGGGGCAGTAGGGCAGGTATATGCCTATCATTTTGCCAAAGCAGGGTATCAGGTGCATTTGTTGCTTAAAGAAAAGTACATTGCCGAGGCTAAGCAAGGTTTTACCTTGTATCACCTTAATCAAGATAAAAANNGTTGATTTGTTAGCCATGAAAGCAGCAATAAAGCAAGCCATGGTGATGGTATTACAACCAGACCCTGCCGATGTGCAGCGAGTAAAGCAAGTATTTGATTCGACACAGGTAGTGGCGGGCATGATAAACATGATTAGTTATTACGCGCCATTAGTAGGTGAAGTCGTCCCCAAAGAGGGCGTGGCTTTTTGGATTCCTCCTATTGTGCCTATGCCTGTAGAGGGACAGCACCAAGCCTTAATTGATGTTTTGGCGGTTTTAAAAGATGCCCAAATTCCTGCTATGGCTCAAGCAAATTTTGCCGCTAAAAATGTACACGCCTCGTCATTTTTAATGGTGTTTTTGGCGATTTTGGAGTTAAGTGATTGGCAATTTAAGCCACTATCGGCCAATAAAGCCTTATTAAAAACCATGATTAACGCACAACAAGAGGTGTTTGCTGCCTTACATGCCGAGTACGGTACAAAACCTAACTTCGCGTTAACGTGCTTAAAAACATGGATGATGCCCATGATATTAAACGTGGCACAACATATTGCACCATTAAATATGGAAGTGTATATGAAGGCGCACTTTTTGAAGGTGCGAGAGCAAACGTTGATGTTGTTACAAGCCTACGAGCAACGCGCTTTGCAACATCAGGTGTCGCATGAGGCGTTGTCGGGGCTGATTAAGCAGTTACAGGCTAAGTAGCCTTATTTTAAAACGGCACCTGTACTGTCTTGTACCTGTATTTGCAAAGGAATGCCTTCTTGTACACTTTGAGACACGGTACAAAATTCTTCAAATTGCGCCAAAATCCGCTCTAAATTTTCAAATTCGGCAGCTTGTTTGCCCAAGTTAATATTGGCTGTAATTTGGGTGACGCGTAGTCGTTTATTTTCGTTACGGTCAACGGTGCAGCTAATGGTGGTTTTAATGTCGGTGGCATTTTGTTTAAATTTACGCAGTGCAAATAACAAACTGGCCGATAAACAATTAGCAACCGCCGCTAATAATAAATGCTCAGGTGATGGGGCAGAGCCTTCACCTAATGGTGGCGGTAAATCAGCCATAATAGGGTTAAATGCCGCACCAAAATCGACCTCAAACTTATAGTCACTGGTTTGACTAATGGTCATAACAATTTGTTCACTCATGATTAATTCCTTATTAGTTTACTTTGTTGGGTTGAGGGACTGGTTTGGTGATGTTTTTACTGCCAACCAAATTAAAGGTTGCCGCATTTAACCACGAACGGTTTTCATTTTGCGCGCCTAAATCTACTTTTACATTGCCTTGTGCATCAACATAATCAGGGTGTTTTTTTTGCAAAATAGCATAATTTTGTGCAGCTAAATCGTTAATATCCAGTTTTTGATAACAATAAACAACCACCGCTAAAGCTTCGGCAGATTGTGGCGTTTCGGGATAGTTTTCTATGACCCAACGCGCACGATTTAAGGCACTAACATAGGTTTTACGCTTTAAGTAATAACGTCCTGCATGAAGTTCATTTTCGGCGAGTTGATTTCTAATAAATATCATGTGCTGCTGTGCGTCTGGCGCGTAGGCACTATTAGGAAAACGGGTAATTAAGTCTTTAAAATAATCAAAAGCGGCTTTGGAGTTAGTTAAATCTCGATGCGCGGTGTTTAAAGGAATAAAACGCAAAAAAGCGTCTTTGTCCATATCAAAACTAGCCAAAGCACGAATGTAATAAGCGTAGTCCAATTGCGTATTTAACGGATATAAACGTATAAAACGCTCTGCGGCAGACATTGCACCGGCATAATCTAAATGTTTATAACGCGCATAAATTAAATCTAATTTGGCTTGTTCGGTATATGCGCCTACAGGATAGTGCGACTCTAATTCTTCTAAATGTTTGCTTGCGGTATCAAAATTACCATAACTTAATGATTTTTGAGCTGCGTCATAATAGGCTTTTTCCGAAAGCGTAATGTTTTTGTCGGGGTTAGTGCTACAAGCGGCGGTGATAATCGCCAAACCTAAAAACGCAAGCAGACGCATAATTGTCCTCAATATGATAAATAAACTGACGCTAAAGACACTTCTAAGGCTAAAATAAGGATTATATGGTGTTTATTTTACGCTAAAAAAATGAATTGCCACGCAATGCACCAGTCCTGATGTAAACTAAGCCCTCTATATTAAGCTCTTCTGATACACACGCCAAATATGACTACGCAAATACAACACAGTCCCAATGAAAACGCCGCCATGTTAACGCAAATGATTCCTTTAGATTTAGGAGGAGCGCGTTTAGACCAAGCGGTTGCCCGTTTATTTAGCGATTATTCGCGTGAACGTTTAAAAGAATGGATTAGCCAAGGGCATTTATTGGTAGATGGTCAAGTATGGCGACCTAAAGACCGTGTTGCAGGTGGCGAAAACGTCACCCTTAATATTGTTTTAGAAGTCGAAACCGAGGCGCAACCACAAGAAATCGCGCTTAATATTTTATATGAAGATGATGATATTTTGGTGTTAGACAAACCCGCAGGTTTAGTGGTTCACCCTGGTGCGGGTAATCCTGATGGCACATTATTAAACGGTTTGTTGTTTCATTGCGCCGATTTACAAAATGTACCGCGTGCAGGTTTAGTGCATCGGATTGACAAAGACACCAGTGGTTTATTGGTGGTAGCCAAAACCTTGCCTGCACATACCTTTTTAGTCGCTGAGTTAAGCGAAAAAAATGTGTATCGGGAATATGAAGCGGTTGTGCAAGGCGTATTGGTGAGTGGCGGCACAATGGATGCCCCTATTGGTCGTCACCCTCACGAACGCATTAAAATGGCGGTGGTTAATGGTGGCAAACCTGCGGTAACCCATTTTAGAGTCATTAAGCGTTATCGTGGTTTAACCCATGTGCGTGTTGAGCTAGAAACAGGCCGTACCCACCAAATTAGAGTGCATTTTTCCCACAAAAATCACCCCTTATTAGGTGACCCTGTGTATGCAGGTCGCGCACGTTTGCCTAAAGGTGCAAGTCCTGAATTGGTACAAGCCTTACAAGGCTTTCCGCGCCAAGCTTTACACGCTCGTCGTTTAACCTTAACGCATCCAGTTTCGGGTGAGCAGTTATCGTTTGAATCACCATTACCCACTGATTTTGTTGAGTTATTAGCGGCTTTAGACGAAGATTTACGTTTAAGTAAATAGTCGTTTTATAGAGGGTAGTGTGAGTTGACGAAGAACACCCACAGTTAGCAAAATAATTGCCTACAAATCACCATTTAAAAATAGGCAACGGCTTTAATGGGTGTTTAATCACATTGCTTAGCGACAAACGCACTAATTTTTGATGAAAACCCGCATTAGGAAAGGCCTTTTGTACCGCTTCAATAAATGGGCGACTTAAACCAAAATGTAATGCTCCTAACGAGACATCTATCCAATCTGCCTTGCGTAAACTTTCTACTAATATATTGTTAGGGTATACCGTCACTTTATGATGATTATCAATCATCGCACAAATATCATCCGTCCATATTACCAAGTCTGTTTTAGTTAAATAGTCTGTCG
This sequence comes from Moraxellaceae bacterium UBA2032, assembly GCA_002333125.1. Lineage (GTDB taxonomy): Bacteria > Pseudomonadota > Gammaproteobacteria > Pseudomonadales > Moraxellaceae > Agitococcus. Next base: position 6,131 of record DDBM01000077.1, read on the forward strand.
CTAATTCAATAGATGGATCTAAATAATCTAAGGTTTTATGTGTCCAAATACCTAAATCATGAAATGCAATGGCAATCGCACCTTTGGCTAGATTTTCTGGGTTTCTGGCCATAAACGCCATATAAAAGTTAAATACACGATAACAATGATTACGGTAGGCGGTGGCATCTGTGCCTAATTGTGTCTGATATTGGCTTAGTAGTTCATCAAGTAGAGGGTGTTTTGTCATAATTTGCATGATTGTCTCGGTCAATTTTTTATTCAAGTGTAGTGTTAAAAACAAACGGTTGTAGCTGTTTTGTTTCTTCCTAAAAAGAGTATGATTTGCCTTTGTTGTCTTGTGCTAGTTAGTTGCACCTTTTTTCATCGCATAGGAGGCGATATGCGCCGTGATTTTTGGCCTTTATTGGTGGCCTTGTTAGTGTTGAGTACACAACTTTATGCCTTTAGTGTCAATGAAGTTGTGGCTAATGCTAAAACAATCGCTTATCAGGCCACAGGCCAAAGCGTTGCCTTAAAAAGTTTTAGTCCTCAAGGTGAGGTGGGTAGTGTATCGCAAGCGCGAGCGCGTTTTAGTGAAGATATGGTGCGTGCAGGCGACAAAAATGTGCGTAACCCCTTTATTGTGAGTAATAATTGTAAGGGCTATGGGGCAGGGCGGTGGTTAGACACCAAAACATGGGCATATCAATTTAATAATATACCTGTGGGTTTAACCTGTAATTTTACCTTAGTTGATGGGCTTAAAAGTGTACAAGGCAAGCCTGTTAAAGCCTATAGGTATTATAAGTTTACCGTGGGTGATATTAACTATGGTTACGATAACAGTTCCACCCAAGGCGCGCGTATTATTGACTCAATGCCTTACCATGAAGATACCATTGCCGACGACCAAGTTTTTTTAATTAAATTAGATAAAAGCACGTTAACTACTTCTTTACCACGCAATGTGTATTGTTTAAGTAGTGATTCTCCCGAAAAAATCTATGTTAANNGTGCGTTTAATTTTTGGAAAAAATGTACAAGCCACAAATAATCAAAAACGCAGCAGTGACCAAGTGTTGTCGTATCGTGTACGTCCCGAATTTACCGCCAGTTTTAGTTGTCCACGTCAAAGTGCTAAAGCCCCTTGTGTGCCATTAACCGATATGGAATTACGCTTTAGTGAGCAAGTAAACGCCGACAAAATTAAGCAAATTCGTTTAGTGGGGGCAACAAAAACATACACCCCTATACCTAATAATGGCGACGATTTTGAAGACAGTTATTATGTGCGTTTTGCCGCGCCTTTTGCTGCTAATAGCACCTTTACGTTAAGTTTGCCTACAGGCATTAGTGATGTGTATGGTCGGGTGTTAAGTAATTATAAAAGCTTTCCTTTAACCATTAAAACAGGTGAGTACCCGCCGTTAGCTAAGTTTGCGGCAGATTTTGGTGTGGTCGAAACCGCTGTGGGTGCAGTACCCGTGACGGTACGCAATTTAGAGCCTTTGCTGATGGCTAACAAAGCAACTGCCAAACTCTATAGCCTCAAAATAGAGGATGACGATGCGGCTTTTGTCACCGCTTTAAAAAACTATAGGTCTAATGGTAATTATGGCGACCTAAAAGAGCCAATGATTGCAAATCAATCGGGTGTTACGAGTCAAGATTTACCGCGCAAATTAGGGGCGCGTGATTTTGAAGTGATTGGTATTCCTGTAAGCAATGGATTGTATATTCACGAAGTACAAAGCCAATATTTGGGCGAGTGGATTAGCCAAAAACAACAACCTGCGTATGTGCATACCATGAGTTTGGTGACTAATTTGGGGGTTCATGTGCAAATGGGCAAAACCAATAGCGTCATTTGGGTTACCGATTTAGCTAAAGGTCAGCCTGTTGCCAATGCCGATGTGAGCGTGTGGGATTGTTTAAATACTAAAGCAATATGGACAGGCAAAAGCTCGGCACAAGGTTTGGTCAAAATCAATCAAAATCTTTTTGTACGGCCGCAAAATGTTGATGGCAAACAACGCGAATGTCAAAACTCCCCGTGGATTATTATGGCTAAATTGGGCGATGACCGTAGTTTCGCTTTATCGGAGTGGACAGATGGCATAGAGTCATGGCGTTATAACCTCAATAATGTCAGCTATGATTATTATGATGAGGATTACGACTCGTATTATGGCAGCAGCAAACAAACAGGCGATTATGTTGCTCATAGTATTTTTGACCGTAGTCTATTGCGTGTCGGTGAAACCGTGCATATGCAACATGTGGTGCGTTATAACAAATTTTTAGGCTTAAGCGCACCCGCGAAAGGAGTCAGTGTTAGTAAGGTATTAATACAGCATTCGGGCAGTGGTGAAGAATTTGAAGTTAGCACCAAATTAAACCCTATTGGTAATGGCGAAAGCACTTGGACAATTCCGCAAGAGGCTAAATTAGGTGAATATTGTGTGCGTTTGGCCTTAGGTGAGAGTCATTATTTACATTCAGGATGTTTTACGGTATCAGCCTTTAGATTACCCGTATTAAAAGCGGATTTAGGCGTGCCATCACAAAGTATTACCAATGCTCAAGCCTCTTTGCCTATGCAGTTACAACTACGTTATTTGAATGGTGGTGGCTATAGTCATGCGCCTGTCACTGTCAGAGGTCGCGTGAGTTCGACTTGGTTAAATTTAAAAGCATTTGATGAGTATTCGTTTAACTCTGTACCTGTATTAGCAGACGAAAACAAACAACCAAACGAGGGCGAGTCACAAAACCAACAACAAGACTTAGCGCAACAAAGTTTTATATTAGATGAGTCAGGCGCGTTAAGCACCGCTAGTATGCCTTTGCCTGCTATTAATAAAGTGAGTCGTGTTGAATTAGAAATGGAATTTAGAGACCCCAACGGTGAAACCCAAACTGTGGGCGCAAATACTACGGTATGGCCAGCGGCGGTGTTAATTGGCTCTAAAGTTAAATCATCATGGGTCAGCAAAAGCGAGCCTGTTAGCATAGACTTTGTTAGTGTGAATCAGCAGCAAAAACTCGTCCCTAATACGCCTATCAAAATAACAGGGCAAATGGTGCGTTATCAAAGCCATCGCAAACGTACATTAGGCGGTTATTATTCTTACGATACCACGCAAACTAAAGAACCCGTTGCCGTAAATTGTGGCACTCAAACCAATGAGCAAGGGCGTTTAAACTGCACCTTTAACTTAAAATCATCGGGCGAGTTACAGCTAACTACCATTAGTACCGATGCTCAAGGTCGCCAAGCTGCTACTCAAACCAGTTTATGGGTTTCTGGAGATAACGCATGGTGGTTTGAACAAGGCGATGATGACCGTATTGATATGTTAGCCGATAAAAAGAATTATCAAGTCGGTGATAGTGCGCGTTTACAAGTGCGTATGCCCTTTCAAGAAGCGACTGCGTTGGTGTCGGTGAGCCGAGATGGGGTAATAGAACATTGGGTTCAGCCGTTGTCGGCTAAAGAGCCTGTAATTACTATTCCCATTAAGTCGGAATATGCGCCTAATGTGTATGTGTCGGCGGTGATTGTGCGGGGTCGTAACAACCAAATTGAAGCAACGGCTTTGGTTGATTTGGGTAAGCCAGCCTTTAAAATGGGCATTACCGAGTTAAAAGTGGGCTGGGAGGCTTATCAGCTCGGCGTTAATGTAACGACCGATAAAGCCAGTTATCATGCCCGAGAACAAGCTCAAGTAACGGTACAAGTCACGCCAGCCAAAGGCCGTGACACACTGCCTAATAATACCGAAATTACCCTAGCTGTCGTTGACGAAGCCTTATTGGAGTTGGCCGACAATAACTCATGGAATGTTTTGCCTTCGATGATGTTAAGCCGCTCCTATGGTATGCAAACCGCAACTAATCAATTACACGTGGTGGGCAAACGTCATTTTGGTAAAAAAGCCCTACCTAGTGGTGGTGGCGGTGGTCGTGGCGGCTCAACCCGTGAATTATTTGATACCTTGTTATTATGGCAAGCCAGCGCGCCTGTTGATGCGGAAGGTAAAGCCCAATTTACTGTGCCAATCAACGATTCTCTTACGCGTTTTAAAGTGGTGGCCATTGCCACATCACGCGAGCAATTTGGTACAGGCAGCACCAGTTTTACCAATACCCAAGAATTACAACTGTTAAGTGGTTTGCCGTTGGTAGTGCGTGATGGAGATAATTATCAGGCCGAATTTACGGTGCGTAATAGCAGTTCTCAAGCCCAAACTGTGCAGTTTAGCGCAACATCAGAGGCATTAAATGCGCCGTTTACTCGCACACTAACCCTAGAGGCAAATAGCGCACAATTGATTAATGTGCCTGTACTTGTGCCAATGGAACACAAGTCTTTAACATGGCTTATTAGTGCGGTGAGCGAAAACTATCAAGACAAACTTAAAGTCACCCAAAAAGTATTACCTGCGATTTCCTTGCAATTAAGCTCGTCTGTACTAACCCAAATTAGCGCAAATACCCCCTATCAAAGCAGTATTGCACCACTTCCTGCCAATGCCTTAACAGGCAGCAAAGTGTTAATTGATATGCAGCCCAATTTAGGTGGCACATTAAAATATGTGAAAGAGTGGTTTGCCTATTATCCTTATGCGTGTTTGGAGCAAAAAACTACCGCCGCCGCAGGCTTACAAGATACCGCCGTTTGGGCAATTATTATGGCCGACTTGCCTACTTATTTAGATAAAGATGGTTTGGCTAAGTTTTATCCTAGCAATGGCGAAAATGCAGGCTCATCGTTTTTGACGGCTCATGTGTTACGCATGGCAAAAGCCTTAAACTGGCCAATTCCAGAAGACAGCCGCACCAAAATGCTTGATGCCTTACAAGCCTATGCCGAGGGCAAGTTGTCCCAAGAGTTATACCGTCATTGGATTTATGACCAAAACTTTGATGTAGTACAACGNNTTATTAGATAGCTTACGTTTAGAGCCAAGTCGTTGGCCAACGCATTTGCTAATTGATTGGTTAGAGTTGCTTCAAAATACTCCTAATATGCCGCAACGTGCTACTAAATTAGCCGAAGTAGAACGCCTACTAAAAGCCAAAGTGGTGCAACAAGGTGGCACTTATGCCATTTTGCAAAATGATCAAAGCCGTTGGTGGTGGTACGACGATGATGAGTTGTTGCAAGCGCGTTTATTGTTAGCGGTATTAGACGATAAAAACTGGCAAGTTGAAGTGCCATTATTGGTGCGTGGCTTATTGCGCCGTCAACAAAATGGTCATTGGCAAGGAACACAAAGCAATTTGTGGGGTGGCTTTGTGGTTAAACGCTTTAACGACAATATGGCACAAGTCACAGGTACAAGCAGCGCACAACTTGGCACCGCACAGCAAAGTTTTACGTGGCCGCAAAATCTACAAACACCCGTTGAGCGCGTGGAGTTTAATCGCACCCAAGGTGATATTAACTTAGCATGGCCAACTCAAGCGACACCCTTAAAAATAACCCATCAAGGCGAGGGTAGTCCGTGGGTTCGGGTGTCAACCGCATTACGCGCGCCTGTCACTCAAGCTCAAAATAAAGG
>DDBM01000141.1 GCA_002333125.1 Moraxellaceae bacterium UBA2032
GTGAGATTAACGCCCTTAAAACCGAAACCATTAGTGACAATGAACTTAAAAAAGTTTATGCCTCGATTGTGGCCGATAACGTATTTAGTCAAGACTCGATTAGCTCGCAAGCCAATCAAATAGGCATGTTAGAGAGTTTAGGCTTAGGCTGGAAAACCTTAGATGACTACAACACCCAACTGCAAACCATTACAACCGATGATATTCGTCAAGCGGCCAAGCAATGGCTCATTCCTGCCAATATGACCACCCTCTTTTTAAAGCCAACTGCCTTGGTGGTCGGAGAAGCCAAATGATTAAACCTCTATTGATTGCCCTAAGTTTATGTGGCTCCTTAGCCTATGCCGAAGGCGGTATCGTGACTGCGGGGCCGTTAACCTCACTCGATAAATTAGAAAGTTTTCAAAGCGTAAAAAATGCTGCTACACCACGGCGTAGCATTGCTATTCAACAATGGCAAACCAGCAATGGGGCAAAGGTTTTATTTGTAGCCGCCAACGAGTTACCGATGGTAGATGTACGGGTATTATTTAATGCAGGCTCAGCGCGTGATGGCGAAAAATATGGTTTAGCCAGTTTAGTTAGTCGTATGTTAGACGAAGGTACACCCACACGCAGCACCGACCAAATTGCCAGTGCCTTTGAAAATTTAGGTGCTTCATTTAATGCAGCGTCTTACCGTGATATGTTTATTGTTGATTTACGAGTATTAAGTGAAAACAAATACTTAGAACCTGCACTTGATGTATTTAGTGATGTTATTGCCCATCCTAGCTTTCCAGAAGAGCCTTTTAACCGTACCTTTGATGGCGCACAAATGGGGCAACAACAACGCCAGCAATCCCCTTCTGCCCAAGCGAGTATTTTGTTTTATCAACATTTATATGGCAAGCATCCTTACGCTCACCCATCAAACGGCACTCCCGAAAGCCTTAAAACCATTAGTATTGATGACCTAAAAGCGTTTCATCAACGTTATTTTGTAGCACAAAATGCCACCATTGCCATTGTTGGTAATATTGATACTCAAGTAGCTAAAGCATTAAGTGAAAAAATCAGTACCAATTTGCCTCAAGGCACACCTGCCGAGCCTTTACCTAGTGGCATTACTTTAGATAAAGCGCAACATAAACATTTAGCATTTCCTTCTCAACAAACCCATATCATGATAGGTCAAGCTACGTTACGTCGTGATGACCCAGATTATGAGGCTTTATATGTTGGTAACGAAATTTTTGGCGGCGGTGGTTTTGGTAGTATATTAATGAAAGAGCTACGTGAAAAACGTGGTTTAACTTATGGGGTGTATAGCTCTTTATCGCCCATGCAAGTTGAAGGCCCTTTTACTATTAGCTTATCAACACGCAATGACCAAACCCAAGATGCCCTCGCCCTGATTCGTACTAATCTACAAAACTTTTTACGTGATGGCGTTAGCGATGCTCAAGTACAAGAAGCAAAAGACAATATTTTAGGTAGCTTTCCATTAAGTACCGCTAGTAACGGCAGCATTTTGGCTTATTTAGGCTCGATGGGATTTTATAATTTGCCACTAGATTATTTAGACAGTTTTAATGAGCGTATTAACAAAGTCACTGCCGCACAAATTAAAACCGCCTTTCGTCAACATGTTAATCCTAATAAAATGTTGACTGTTACGGTAGGCCAAGGGGTTACGGTTGTTAAAAAATGAAAAAGCCTGCCACTAGCCAACTGCGTATTATTGGGGGTCAATGGAAGCGACGCTCACTGTCTTTTTTAGCGATTGATGGTTTGCGTCCTACACCAGACCGTGTGCGTGAAACGGTGTTTAACTGGCTACAATTTGATATTAGAGGCACACACTGCCTTGATATGTTTGCAGGTAGTGGGGCATTGGGTGCAGAAGCGTTATCACGCGGGGCAAGTGATTGTGTTTTTATAGAAAAAAACCCTGCTCAAGCACAATACTTGCAGCAAGCCTTGCAAGTGTTTGGTTGCACAACCACTGTATTGGTAGGTGATAGCTTGCAATTACTTGCACAACAAAAAACACCCTTTGATGTGGTTTTTTTGGACCCACCTTATGGACTCAAACTGTGGCAAGCGGCGTGTGAACTTCTAGTAACACATCAACTTATTCATGCTAATAGTCTGATTTATATAGAGTCTGACTGTGAATGGAACAGCTTGAATTTGCCATCACAATGGCACTGTTTAAAAAGCACCAAAGCAGGCACGGTACACGGTTTTTTGGCGCAATATGAGTTTAATGTATGAAGTTTAGCCACCACTCTTCTCAGACTCCCTTTCCAACAGGCTTTTTTCATAGTCCGTTTAAGCCTGCCCTCTTGCTTAAACACGCCCACTTGCAAACTTTATTTGCGTCAGTACATCGCCGTACACTACCAAGCATTACCCGTCAACGTAAACGCGTGAGTTTGCCCGATGGTGATTTTATTATTTTAGATTATAAAACCCCTGTAAAACTAGCTAGCGAGGCTCCGTTGGTTTTGGTGATTCATGGATTAAGCGGCTCCAGCGACTCGCATTATGTGATTGGTTTGCAAAACTCACTTGCCGCCAAAGGTTGGCCTAGTGTAGCGATGAATTGTCGCGGCGCAACTGAGCCTAATATGGCAACACGCGCCTATCATGCAGGCGCAAGTGATGATGTGATTGCGGTATTTAATCACCTGACTAAAAGCCAAAACCGAAATATTGTGATTGTTGGTTATTCTTTAGGGGGAAGCATGACCCTTAAAGCCTTGTCGGAGTTAGGTCAGCATCCACGCTTATTAGCTGGGGTTTCGGTATCTGCTCCTTTAGAACTTGAGCCATGCGCATATCGTTTAGACAGTGGCTTTTCGATGATTTATAGGCAACATTTGTTAGAAGGTTTAGAAGCATTATGGCACGCTAAACATCAGCACTTACTTAATTTAGGCCAAAAAATAGAAGCGCAAAAAATAGCGGACTGTTTGCAACACGCCCCTTTTAAGTCGTTTTGGCAATTTGATGATTTACTCATGGCACCTTTACATGGTTTTGCCAATGTAAATGACTATTATCAACGCTGTAGACCCAATCAGTTTTTAAAAGATATTCAAGTGCCGACGTTAATTATTCATGCCCTTGATGACCCATTTATGTCGGTAGATGTGGTGCCTGCTCAACATGATTTATCTCCGATGATTTATTTTGAATTGGCTAAACATGGCGGCCATGTGGGTTTTATTGGTGGCACTGCCAATAAACCTAATTATTATT
>DDBM01000099.1 GCA_002333125.1 Moraxellaceae bacterium UBA2032
GAAATACGCACTTCACCCGTTAAACGTGTGCCGCCTGTAATCAGTAATTTATCCATTATTTTTTCGCTCTATCAAACTTACGCACTCCCTCACCCCAACCCTCTCCCACAGGGCGAGGGGGTTCTCTCTCCCTTTGGGAGAGAGCTAGAGTGAGGGGCAGAAATCAACCAAATAATTTTGCTTTACGCCATTCTTCGGGCGTTAAAGTACGCATGGTTACCGCATGAATCGCACCACTGGCAATTTGCTCATTTAACGGTGCATAGACCCGTTGTTGCTTGGCAACAGGGCGTAAACCTGTAAATTCATCACTCACAATCGTGACGTTAAATTTTCCACCTTCGCCAGTTACTTCAACTGCTTCGGCTTGAGGAAAGGCGGCAACTAATAAGGCTTTAATGGCTTCAGGATTCATGTAAATTCCTAGATGGCTTGAGGAAGAACGTCTGTTAACCCACTAACGCTAATAATAGCGCGTAGCTTTTCGGGCATATTACCAAACAGTAAGGTTTGTTGATTTTGGCTGGCGACACGTAACCACGACACCAATATAGCCACTACAACACTGCTGCTACTTTGCAATTGACTCATGTCTATAGTAATCGTTTTAGGGGCTGTTTTTAACAATTTTAGCCCCTCATCACAAACTTTTTGCGCATTATCAAAATGCACAACGCCCCCAAAAAGGAGGCGCGTCTCTTGTAATGTTAATTGAGCAACGGTATTAGTCATCTCATACTCAACCTAAACAATTTTATGTGACTTCGACTCCGCTCAGTCAACATAAGCTGCCTGAGCGGAGTCGAAGGCGCGTTTACTTGATTTATTTTTTGATGTCACCTGAGGACGGCACAAAATTGGCAATCGCTTTGGTTAAATTACCATTATTTGCCTCAACAGTTGACGCAAACTGATTTCTAAAGGTTAAACCTAAGTTAATACCATTTAAAATCAAATTACGCACTTTCCATTGCCCTTGGGCATCTAAAACCATTTGATAAGTCACAGGAATCATCGTACCACTATTGGTTTGAATATCCATATCCACTTGTGCTTTTTTAGGGTCTTCACCTGCACTATACGGTTTAACAACAAACTTTTGGTTTTCGTAAGCTCCCAAACCATTGGCATAAGTACGAATCAAGCTTTGTTTAAAAGTAACGGTAAAGTCGGCACGTTGCTTGTCGGAGGCTTGGCGATAAAACTGTCCCATCACCCCTTTAGCAAAGCTCGTAAAGTCCACATAAGGCTCTATGTTTTCTTGCACAATGGTAAATAACAATTGAGGGTCTTTTTTGTATTCGGCACGTTCTTTAACCAAACGAGTGGTTAACTCGGTAGAAATACGTTGCACAAACTCATTGGGCTTTTCGGCAGCAAAGCTAATTTGAGCCATTAGCATCATGCTAATTAAGGCCAAAAAAGCAAAACTACGTTTTAATAAATGTAACATGGTCATCCTCCTAAAACTCATCTTGACTGTTGGCAGCAGGTGCTGGCGTTGCCGCTGCACTATTACTGCTTTTGTCTTCGGTGGCTTTATTAAATAAAAACTTACCAATGAGATCTTCTAACACTAAGGCCGACTGTGTCTGTTCGATTTCGTCACCGTTCTTTATAAATGTGTCATCAGCACCCGGTACAATGCCAATATATTTTTCACCTAATAAGCCTGCGGTTAAAATACTGGCTACAGCATCGGTGCTAATTTCGTTAACATCATTAAAAATTTCGAGACTAACTTTGGCATTTAAACGCTTTTTATCTAATTCAATATCAGCAACACGACCAATGGTCACCCCCGACATAGTGACTTTAGAGCGAACCGTTAACCCACCTATGTTTTGAAAGTGTACATACACTTTATAACTAGGCTGGCTCAATTCACTACTTAAGCCACTGACTTTAATAGCCAAAAAAAACAAAGCAGCAATGCCTATAATCAAAAATCCGCCAACCGCGAGTTCTAGGGAGCGAGTACGCATTAAAAACCTCCAAACATAACGGCTGTTAAAATAAAATCTAGCCCTAACACCGCCAACGAGCCATAAACCACCGTACGTGTTGTGGCAACCGAAATTCCTTCTGAGGTAGGAACACAGTCATAACCTTGAAACAACGCTATCCACGTGACCGTGATACCAAAAACAACACTTTTTACAATTCCATTGACAACATCGTCATAAAACTCCACTGAGTTTTGCATATTTGCCCAAAACGAACCTGAGTAAATGCCTAACCAATCCACGCCCACCAACATACCGCCAATTACACCAACGGCAGAGAATATGATGGCTAATACAGGCATACTAATAAAGCCAGCCCAAAAACGCGGTGCGATAATGCGACGCAACGGGTCAACACCGATCATTTCCATGCTGGCTAGTTGTTCGGTGGCTTTCATTAAGCCTATTTCGGCGGTAAGTGCCGAGCCTGCTCGCCCTGCAAATAACAACGCTGTTACCACAGGCCCTAATTCACGTACTAAAGTTAACGCAACCATTGTGCCTAATGCTTGCTCACTGCCATAGTTGACTAAAATATTGTAGCCTTGTAAGCCCAACACCAAACCAATAAACAAACCCGACACCAAAATAATGGGCAGCGACATCACGCCCACCGAATACAGTTGTTTAACTAATAGTAAAAACGAGGCTTTAGGCTGAGGTACAGCGATTAATGCTTGCCACAAAAAAATACTGGCCGCACCCAAAGACTGTAACCGTGCTAAAGCAATTGCACCGAGTTGACGAACCAATTCTAGCATTAGACTCCTACTCCTAATTCTTGTGCATAACTAGCCGCAGGATAGTGAAAACGGACTGGCCCATCAGGTGCGCCATTTAAAAACTGTTGTACGAAGGGTGAATCTGAGTTTCGTAACTCATCGGGTGTGCCTTGTCCAATAATGCCTTTATTAGCAATTAGATAAACATAATCAGCAATTTGTAATGTTTCTGGAATATCGTGAGAAACCACAATTGTGGTTAAGCCAAGTGCCTCACGTAACGTTCTAATTAAAGTAACTAGCACCCCCTTAACCATTGGGTCTTGGCCAGCAAATGGCTCATCGTACATAATAAGTTCGGGGTCTAGGGCAATGGTTCGGGCTAAAGCAGCGCGGCGTTGCATACCACCCGATAATTCATTAGGCATAAGTTTTACAGCACCACGCAAACCCACTGCTTCTAATTTGAGTAGCACGATTTCGCGAATTAAATTTTCGGGTAATTGGGTGTGAGCGCGGAGCGGAAAGGCGACATTTTCATAAACCGACAGGTCTGAGAACAATGCGCCACTTTGAAACAACATACCCATTTTGGCGCGTGCCACAAATAATTCTTTGCGGCTCATACTGGCCACGTCTTGGCTATCAACTAGAACTTGGCCTGATTCTGGGTGCAATTGCCCACCAATAAAACGCAACATAGTTGTTTTGCCACAACCCGAAGGCCCCATAATGGCCGTCACTTTGCCTCTTGCTACGTCTAAATTGATATTTTCAAAAATGGCGCGGTCGCCACGACTAAAACATAAATTACGAATCGAGACCAGTGGTGACTCATCATTGATAGGCATACATCATTTACCTAAACGGACAGGAATAAAAACGGAATTAGGCGCAATACTTACGCCGTAAGTTTAGTCATATGCTAATTATTTTAAGCATGAGACTAAGCACTTAACGGCAATCTACTTTTTGTCGCTCTAATTGAGAACTACCAACCAAAATACGTTCGATTTGTTTTTCGCCCGCAGCATAGACATTTTTTACCAACAACCATTGTTCTTTACGGGTAACTAAAGTGGTTTTCATGTCGGCACGATAACCCAATTCTGCCACACGCGCTTTTAGGGCTTGCGCTTGGTCGTAGTCGGCTACTGTACCTAAAGAAATCGCGTTTGCCATTTGTGCTTCTGTAACCACAGAGGCATCTATACCCTGTTTTTGTAACTCACGCGCAATGACAGTTGCTCGATCGCTGGTAGCTAGTGACGGTATATACAACCAGTATTTAGAGCCACCACTACTACTAGCACTTAATGACACATCAAAACCGCCTTTTTCGAAGGTAGCTTTAATTTGACGCGCCATGTCATTATCAAGCAATGGGCCAATACGGTAACACGCTCTATCGTCTACTGCTTTAGCACGCTTGTTTTCATCCACAATACCAACACTTTCGACTTCTTTGGCGTTTTGGACAATATCAGGACGCTCAGACAATAAGTCTAAGGTTTTGCCTTCTTGCTTTTCTACAACAGCAATCGCATTTTGCCCATGATTTTGCTGTTCAAAAAATTGCCATGCCAAAAATACGGCATTTAAGACGACCAACAGTCCAAAGACTAAAGGCATATCCATTCCTCTTATAATGTGGCTTATATTAACAATAACACCAAAAAAATAAGGCTGTTAGCGTGACAGTACACGTTTTTATAACGGCTCATGAATTTTGTTATTTTAATACTGCATGGCTAAAATAGCGTTGCATACCTAATAGCAATAATTCGGGGATAATATCATGCTCAATCTGCAAATGCTGCGCTATTTTAGCGGCATTGCCACCTGTTAAGACTAAATTTAAGGGTCTTATAAAATTTTGTTGTTGTTGTTTGTAGGCCGTTTCTATAGCACCCACACATGCGAGCAATATACCATGATACACCGCTTCACTTGTGTTTTTACCTAAATTTAAACTNNAAGCTGCAAACTCATGTTGGGCAAAATAAATCCGCCCAAGTGAGTATTATTACACACAAAATCTAAAGTCAATGCTGTGCCACAACTCACGACACACACAGGTTGCTGTGGGGCAACCGCTAAAATATTAAGCCAGCGGTCGATACCAAGTCGTTGGGGCTGCTGATACGCACATTGTATGCCTAAACAGGCGGCTGCGGTGGCAGCAAATACAGGTTTTTTTTGCCACCATGACTCACACAACCATGTTAAATACTGATTACTTTGGGCATCTAATACCGACGACACACCCACAAAATCCACAGGCTGATGAAAAATTTCGGGTAACTCTGCGGCAAATGAAGCTAAGTTTTGTTGATGCCAACAGGCATGACTCGCAATAATTTGGCCGTTTTCACATAACCACCATTTAATGCGCGAATTTCCCATATCAATAAAACACTGTTTAGACATGGTTAATGCTCCTTTTTACGCAATGACACTTCGCCACCACTAATAAACTGTAAACCAGTCGCTGTGTTAATAATAAATGCGCCTTGTTTGTCTATGCCTTGAGCTGTGCCTGTTATCGCTTGTGCTAAACCTAACACTTCAACTTCTTGGCCATATAAGGCATCATAACTTTGCCATTTTTTGTGCCATGCGTTAAATCCTTGTTGGGCATAGCCCTGTAACAAACTGACTATATGGCTAATTAACGCCGCCGTTATTTGGTGTCTATTAACACGTTGGCCTGTAATCTCTTTAATATCGACGCTTGGCTGTTGTATTTGCTGTTTAATCGCTTGTGGTAACGACAAGTTAACGCCCACACCAACCACAACGGCACAAACACCGTCCATCTCGGCATTGACTTCAATTAACACCCCACCTAGTTTTTTGCCATGCCACAAAATATCATTAGGCCACTTTAAGCTTAAATCATGTACACCGCAGCTCTCTAAGGCTTCAATGACGGCCACACCAATCGCCAAGCTCAAACCTTCTAAAACCTGAAAACCGTCACTAAACAACCAACCCACCGAGCCATAAAATGTTCCCGCAGGAGGAGAAAACCAAGTACGGCCGCGCCTGCCACGCCCTGCCTGTTGCATTTCGGCAATACACACCATACCTGATTTTTTTTGGTTTTGAAGTTGTTGTGCAACAACATCATTGGTAGAGCTAACAATAGCTTGAATATCTAAATGATGTATAGATGCTTGTATATGCTGCGGAATCGCTTGCCAAATGGCTTGTTGGTTGAGCCACTCTATAGGCTGTTGCAAACGATAACCTTTGCCATGTACTACATCTATATCTAAACCACACTGTTGCCAATGTTTAATTTTTTTAGAAATAGTGGTACGACTCACACCTAATTGCTGAGCTAATGCTTCACCAGAATGAAACTTTGCGTCTGCTATAAGTAATAACAATTCCATAATATGTGTCTATATAATGACTTTAAAATAATTTAAGCATAGCAATATACACAAACAAAGCCATTTTGTACTCAAGATGAACATTGTTCCTTGCCCTACGCGCTTAAAAACTTTATCTTTATTTACTTTTTAGGACTTACGCGGTTATCGCTTATTTGCTCACATTTCAACCGTTTTCAACGGCTTTATGTTCACAAAACGCGTTAATTTCGATGAAATGCGTAAGTCCTGTTCTTTTATTTTGTCCCAGAAGGCTTCGTCATGAGTGATTATAGTGTTTTTACCAGTGAATCCGTATCAGAAGGCCATCCCGATAAAATCGCTGACCAAATTTCGGATGCCGTGTTAGATGCCATTATTGCCCAAGATAAATATGCGCGTGTTGCCTGTGAAACGATGGTTAAAACAGGTGTTGCTATTGTATCGGGTGAGATTACCACCAGTGCATGGATTGATTTAGAAGATTTAGTGCGTGGTGTCATTAACGATATTGGTTATACCTCCTCGGCGGTTGGTTATGATGGTTCTACTTGCGGCATTATTAACATTATTGGTAAGCAGTCGGTAGATATTGCTCAGGGTGTTGACCGTTCTAGCTCCGAAGACCAAGGTGCAGGCGACCAAGGCTTGATGTTTGGTTATGCCAGTAACGAAACCGATGTGTTGATGCCTGCCCCTATTTGTTATGCCCATCGTTTGGTAGAACGTCAGGCCGAAGTGCGTAAAGGTGGTTTATTACCGTGGTTACGTCCTGATGCTAAGTCTCAAGTAACCTTTAGATATGAAAATGGCAAACCTGTTGCCATTGATGCTGTGGTGTTATCGACTCAACATAATCCAGATATTGCTTATGGTGATTTGCGTGAAGCGGTGATGGAGTTAATCGTTAAGCAAGTGCTTCCTGCCGAGTGGCTACACAAAGGCACACAATTTCATATTAACCCTACAGGTCAATTTATTATTGGTGGCCCTGTGGGTGACTGTGGCTTAACAGGTCGTAAAATTATCGTCGATTCTTACGGTGGTATGGCACGTCATGGCGGTGGTGCTTTTTCGGGTAAAGACCCTTCTAAAGTTGACCGTTCTGCTGCTTATGCAGGTCGTTATGTGGCCAAAAACCTTGTTGCGGCAGGCTTAGCAGATCGTTGTGAGATTCAAGTGTCGTATGCCATTGGTGTTGCTCAACCTACCTCAATTTCGATAAATACCTTTGGTACGGGTAAAATTAGCGATGACAAAATTATTGAGTTAATCCGTCGTCATTTTGATTTGCGCCCTTATGCAATTACCAAAATGCTCGATTTATTACACCCTATGTATAAGCCAACCGCCGCTTATGGCCATTTTGGACGTACCCCCCAAAGCATGACCGTAGGTGATGATACCTTTACCACGTTTACATGGGAAAAAACCGACAAAGCAGCCGCATTAAAGGCAGATGCGGGCATCAATAGCTCCTCCTGATAAGGGGGAGGTTGGGAGGGGGTTATACAAAAACAACCCCACCCTAACCCTCCCCTAATTTAGGGGAGGGAATCTTTACTAATGTTTTAACCAACGCTCCAAGGTCACAGCCAACTCTTTACGTTTAAAGGGTTTGGCCAACACATCATCCATACCACTCGCCAAGCAAGCTGCACGCTCATCGTTTAACACACTCGCCGTTACCGCTACTACAGGTACACGCGGTAAACCCTGATGCTTCTCATATTCTCTAAACAATGTGGTTGCTTCAAAACCGTCCATTTCGGGCATTTGACAATCCATTAGCACTAAATCGTAATGTGAGCTTTTTAAAACGTCTAAAGCTTGTGCGCCATTAACAACAATATCCACCTCACAACCAAAGCCATGTAACATAGCTTTCATGACTTCTTGATTAGTCGCTGTATCTTCGGCAAGTAAAATATGCGCCCCCTGCCATGAGTTGCGTAAAGATTGTAAACTTTTACTTTGTTGGGCATTACTTGCACTCACAGATAATATGGGTGCGGTGGCAGGTGAAAAAATCAAACTAAACGAAAAGCTACTGCCATGTCCTATTTCACTTTGTACCGCAATATAGCCCCCCATTAACTCAACCAATTGTTTAACAATGGCCAAACCTAAACCTGTACCACCAAAACGGCGTGTATGTGAGCTATCTGCTTGAATAAAGGGTTGAAATAATTTTTGTTGTACTTCGGGTTTTATACCAATGCCTGTGTCAGAGATTCTAAAGTCTAAAGTCGTATTTTTATGTTTATTGGCTTGCACACTAATACTCACCAAACCATGCTCGGTAAACTTAAGTGCATTTCCGACTAAGTTTAATAAAATTTGGCGTAGCCGCATGGGGTCACCATTAAGTGCTGCTGGCAAACTAACTGCCATATCTGCCGTTAACACCAAACCTTTACGATGCGCTTGCTCAGACAATAAACTCAACACATCTTCAACAATCGTACGCGGACTAAAATCAACCGTCTCTAAAATTAAACGCCCAGCTTCAATTTTTGAAAAATCTAAAATATCATTAATAATTAATAACAAAGACTCACCTGAGCTATGTACTGTTTCGACATAACGTCGCTGTCTAGAGTCTAAAGATGTGCCTAATAACATTTCGGACATCCCCAAAATACCATTCATTGGGGTACGAATTTCATGGCTCATGGTCGCTAAAAATTGCGACTTGGCTTTATTGGCCGCTTCGGCTGCTTCTTTTGCCGTACTTAATTCACGCGTTCGCTGAGCCACTAAACGCTCTAAATCCTCTCGATGATTTTTAAGCTCAGAATCGCGGCTTTCTATTTGAATCAACATTTCATTAAAGCGGTCAACCAAATGGCCTATTTCATCTGCACCGCTACCCATCGCACGTAAGGCATAGTTTTTAGTGCTTGAAACTGTTTCGGCAGTAATCGCTAATTGCAAAATAGGCTCAGTCACATAACGCCCTAAACGCAAGCCTAATACCGCCACCATAATCAATGTCAATAACAACAAACACGCCAATATAACCAAATAAACAAACAAATCTACCCATGCAGAGTACAAATCGACATCAATAAATAATTCGCCAATTAGCTCACCATCAAGAGTAATGTCTTCTTTCAGATGCAAACTACGGCTAAACCACTGCTCTCTATTATCCGATTGTTGGTCACATGCGATTGTCTTATTGGTTTTAGTGTCACTACGCCATTCGGCAAATACTTCACCCGATGCGCGCATAACACAAGCAAACACAATGGTGGAGTCACTTTTTAAAGAACTTAAAACATTGGTGGTTTCTTTGGCATCATCAAACGTTAACGCCACTTGGCTGTTAAACGCCGTTACCTTAGCTAAGGTAGATAAGCGTTGAGTTGTCTCTTGATGCATTTTAACAATAGAAGTAACCGCAAATGCCATCCATGCCACAAACAAGGCCGAACTTGCACTCAGCAATAAGATTCGTCGTAGCTTCTTTTGTAAGGGTAGTTGGCTAATACTCATGTTATTCTCTGGGGACTCGTGCTAACTGCAACATACGCGCACTGAGTTTAAGCCCAGTACCTTGCGTTACACTTTGATTAACCACAAATTGCACCCTTTGCGCTTCGGTATATAGGCTAATCATGCCCCCTTCTTTTATAAAATCTAAATTATCTGCAATCGTTAATACTGCTTGATTTTGTACTTTTGCCAACCATTGTTGTTGCCGTCTCTTTTCGCTAATGCCTATAAATAATACATGACACTCATAATCAGCTAAGGCATCAGGTTCATCGATGATATTAATTATGTGTAAAAGATGCCCTTGCACTTCGCGTTGGCTTAATTGTTTTAATGCCTCTGTTGTTTTATCTTTACCTGTGACGCACAAATTTAAGGTATCGCCTGATTTAAGGGCAACATCGGGCCAATCGACAAATTTGGCAAAATTAAACACAAAGGCTGCTTTAACTTGGTCTTCGCTAGGTTCTCCACGCGCATAGGCATACAAGCTCATACTTAACACTGTTAAACAAGCTATGAATATCCATTTTACCGTCTTCAGACGATATGCCATGCACCTCTCCTCTTTTTAAGACTTACGCAATTACCGTCTATTTGTTAATAACGTTAACTATTACTTGTCATTGTGTACAAGTTAACGTAATGCTTTATAAACAGTACTTAATCATTTTTATACACTAAACACCTGAGGCTAGTGCAATGCGTAAGTCGTATTTTTTGTGATACCGTCATTGGTTCACAATGCGCTTATTATTGACTAACTATACATCAACTAAGCCCCTCTTATTTAAGAAAAGACTAACAGCTTTCACTTACCATTTCACAATTGTAACAAGGTATTACAAAAGCTATCTTTTCAATCTATATTTGACTGGTTTATAACTAACCCTGTATTGTAAAAATGTAACAACGCTTAGGCTTTGTTTTTGTCCCTTGAGATTTTAAGAGTTTTACCATGAAAAAATATATCGCTTTAGCTTTAGCTTGTTTTAGTAGTCACAGTTTTGCTGACAGTGCCTCTATAGATTTAAATGATGATGCGTTACGCCTAAGTTATCAGCACAGTTTAGCCAAAGACTATGATGTTGACCTTGCATGGGTACACGTTAAAGACGTAGGCAATACGGTGTCTGCAGGTTTTGTATTAGCACAAGCCTTAAACAATGATATTACTGCCAGCATAGGTGGCAAAGCATTGTTTCAGCAACACGACACTCTACCTGATGGTATGGCAATGGCGGTTGGTGGCTCAGTTCGTATTACACCTGCTGCTAATAAAAATATTGCACTAACTGGCTCGCTGTTTTTTGCACCTAATGTATTGTCCTTTGGTGACATGGACAATTATCAAGAAATCGAAATTCGTGGCGAATACCAATTTAGCCCGCAACTTGTGGCTTATGCGGGCTATCGTAATAATAGTGCCGATTACAATGTACCTAATGGAGAAAACCGTGAGTTATATGATGGCATGATGTTTGGTGCTCAATTTAAGTTTTAATTGATACAACCTTCATCCTATTATTAATATATTGCTCCTCCACCTGACAAGGGAGAGGCTGGGAGGGGAATTAGCATATCAACCCCCACCCTACCTCCCCTAAATTAGAGGGAGGGAACATCAAAAGCCTGCCACTACTGTTGTTTTTTTTTGCGATATTCTATAGGGGTGACATTTGTCCACCGCTTAAAAGCGCGATAAAAAGTGCTTGGCTCAGAAAACCCTGTTAAATACACAATCTGCTCTATACTTTCACTGGTTTGCGCCAATAAACGCTTGGCCAAACGACACCGATAATCCGCAAGCACCTGATTAAAACTGGTTTGTGCATCAGCCAATTGGCTTCGCAGGCGACGCGGTAAAATACCTAAACGTTGCGCCACAGTTTCTAAACTGGTTGTGCCACTTTCTAAAGACTCACCGATAGCACGTCTTACCTCGGCCACCAAATCAAAACGAGCTAATTCTTGTAACTTTTCGTGGGCTAGTTGCTCATGAAAACGTAATAACTCTGGCTCGGCTTGCCAAATACGCGTTTTTAATACTTCGGGCTTAAAGTACAAACGAATTTCATCTGCCCCTAACACTACAGGACAGCCATAAACACGCTCATATTCCTCGGCATCAGCCCCTTCATGATGGTTAAAATAAATCATCAATGGTTGAAATTGCCCTTCGGAAACAAAGCGAAAAAAACGTAATACCGCTACCATAATACATTCGGAGGTATGATGAAAAGTGGCATCATTGAGCATATTAGCCAAATAACACTCGTCTTCAGTAACCACTAACTCTGCTTGTAATATGTCGCTAATTAAGCGTTGGTAAGCCAATACTCGCTTTAAACCTTCTCCAAAGGTAGAGCTACTTAAAAACAAATACTCTAATACCTGCCCCCTATATAACGGAAGATGCTCGCCTAAATGAAGACCAATTTGAGGATCTTTAGAGACTTTTTGGGCAGACTGCCAAAAAGCTAATTGCGCGCCAGACGGTGTTCGAGCATTGGTATCCAAATGATTTAAACCAACACCTGCCCCCATTAATACCTGCTCGGCAGGTAAGCCCGCGTTACGCATAGCCTGATACACAAAACGCAATAAAATTGCGGCATCGGTACGTTCGGACATAACACTTTCCTTTAAAATCGGTTGCGGCTATTAGGCATCTAGGTTGAGCTGAGCCAATTCAAGCACATCATAAGCAGGCTCTTCGTAAGGATGACTTTGTTTAAGTGCCACAATCGCTGCGGCTATATATTCTTTGGTACAAACCATCTCCACTTTATATTCGGCCACTTGTTCTATCACATCATGCGTTCCTAAAAAAGGCTTAGCATCTGCTAGGGGGCGAAACTGCCCCACCCCCAACACTTGCCATGCACAACAATCATAATTGCCTATGCGCCCTGCTCCCGCATTAAACATCGCTGTTTTAACACGCTCTACATGACTAGGCGGCGCATAAAAAGTTACTTTATACATGATTTTGCACAGGTGCTTTATTTAAAAATAACAACCAAAAAACACCCAACACGGCTGACAATAACGAGCCTAACATAATGGCAATTTTGGCCGAAATAATCAGCTCAGGTGAGTCAAAGGCTAAGACCGCAATAAACATCGACATGGTAAAACCTATACCTGCCAATAAGCCCACACCCACCACATGAGACCAATTCATCCCATCAGGTAATACCGACCAATTAAGCTTAATAGCCAACCAACTAAACAACAAAATTCCTAAAGGTTTACCCAACATTAAACCTAACATAATGCCTAAACTATGGCTGCTAAATAATTGGTCTGCCCATGAATCTGGAATCACAATAGCAGTATTTGCTAAGGCGAATAACGGTAAAATAGCAAACGCCACGATGCCTGTTAATTTATGCTCTAATATGTAAGAAGGAGAGTCATCTTCGCCATCACCAAAAGGAATCACAAAGGCTAAAATCACGCCTGTAATCGTGGCATGAATCCCTGAGTGCAACATACAATACCAAGCAACCGCACCCAACACTAAATACGGTGTTAAGTTGTAAACCTTTAAGCGATTAAGTATGCCTAAAAACACAAAAATAGCCGCCGCTGCACCCAAATAAGCCCATGCAATGCCTTTACTATAAAAAATAGCAATAATTAAAATTGCGCCTAAATCGTCAATAATTGCCAACGCCACTAAAAATATTTTTAATGAAACAGGTACTTTATCGCCTAACAGTAATAACACGCCTAAAGCAAATGCAATATCGGTGGCCATAGGAATACCAAAGCCGCTTTGGTAAGGTGTGCCGCCATTAAAACCATAATGAACCAGCGCAGGCACTAACATACCACCTATTGCAGCAAAAATTGGCAACATGGCAGCTCTAAGTTGACGTAACTCACCTATATAAATTTGTCGCTCTATTTCTAAACCAACTAATAAAAAGAAAACTGCCATGAGTGCATCGTTAATAATATGTTCAACACTCATGCCTGCAATTTCAATATGCCAAATATGGGTATAACCTTCGGAAAATGAAGAGTTTGCTAAAAATAATGAAACTACGGTACAGATCATTAAAATGATACCCGCTTTACTTTCACTCTTTAAAAACCGACTTAAAAGACTGGTTAAAATCCATAAGCTAACTATGGGTTTTGACTCTTGCTGCATTATTAAAATCTCCACTATTTAACTTTGGTGCGCTATCTGCTACAAACATAACTCTTAAAACTTAACGCGATAATTTTGGTGTAATGCGTACATCATGTTTTGCTATCATACTATTTCATCTTTATTTTGTAGTTAACATACTGTTAAATAGCCTATTTTTAGGGCATTTCCTTTTATAAGTTACAAAATAAATTTGAGCTTCTTCTGCAAAATCTCTTATTAAACGCATCCTAACACAGACGGGGCTAACAAGAATGCTTCATAAAATTGCACAAAATTTTAGTCTAGCCCATGAGCAAGACTCTCCTTTAGCCATACATGACAGCATTGTAAGCGGCATTATTGTAAGAGGCACAAACTTATGGATTTTAATGCTGGCGATTGTGATTGCGAGTGTTGGGCTCAATATTAACTCAACAGCTGTTATTATTGGCGCAATGCTTGTTTCGCCATTAATGGGACCTATTATCGGGATTGGTTACGGCTTGGGTACTTATGATTTTGATTTGGTACGTCAAGCAATTAAAAACTTTTTATTTGCAGTAATTGCCAGCTTAATTGTCTCAACACTCTATTTTAGTGTGTCTCCTATTAACGAAGCACACTCCGAACTACTCGCACGGACTAGCCCTAATATTTATGATGTATTAATTGCTTTTTTTGGTGGCTTAGCTGGCTTTATTGCGATTGTAAGCCGACAAAAAGGCAATGTTATTACAGGAGTTGCTATTGCCACCGCATTAATGCCGCCGTTATGTACCGCAGGCTACGGCATAGCAACAAATCAATGGTCTTTTTTGGCAGGCGCACTGTATTTATTTACTATTAATACGGTATTTATTGCACTTTCGGCTTTAATTGCCACACGCCTTTTTGGGCAGCCGCTTATTTTACAAACCAACACCGCTAAAAAACAAATCGCTAATAGTTATGTCAGTGCCATTGTTTTTTTAACTTTAATTCCAAGCGTCATTTTAGGTATTTCGTTTATTAATCAAGACCACTTTAATCGTTTGGCCAAACGTTTTGTGAACGACGTTAAAATAGAAAATAATTATCTATTACGCTACGATATTATTCCTTCACGTCGTCAAATTTCACTTACTTTTGGAGGAATAGGACTTACTGATGCTCAAAAGGAAAATCTAATTCAACAACTTAAGATGCAATCACCTACGGCCGAATTAAACATTCAACAAGGATTTTCATTTTCTCAATTAGGCGATATTAATATACAAACCGAATTATTACGCACCGAACTAGCACGCTTACGCGAAAATGTGACTACATTAACGCTGGCCAACCAAGAAAAAACGCTGACCGAACAAAGCCTTGCTCAAACCTTACTCACCGAGATTCAAACATTTTATCCACAAGTTGTTGCACTTAGTATTGCTAAGACAGAGCAGGCATCCGAAGAGGTAGCCGCCAATCAAAAAATCTTGCTAGTAACGCTTGATAAAACAAATAAAAAGCCTGCTGTATTACGTGACACACTCACGACATGGGCAAAAAAACGCTTACAAAACGATAACTTAGTGGTTTTAATTAGTCCCGTTACTGCGGCCACAACACCGACACCTTAATTTTTGGATATTTTATGTTTTTGCTAAAAAATCAATTATTTAGTGCCTCTATTAGCCCATTAGGTGCAGAGTTACAAAATGTGCAACATTTGGCCACTAACCGAGAATATATGTGGCGCGCTGACCCAGAGTTTTGGGGGCGTACTTCGCCTGTTTTGTTTCCGATTGTGGGACGTTTAACCAATAACACGACGCTTATTAATGACCAAGCGTATCAATTACCACAACATGGTTTTGCGCGTGATGAAACTTTTACTTGTATAAAACAACGCGATGATTATGCGTTATTTTTACTTAATTCAAATGAGCAAAGTAAACAAAGCTATCCTTTTGATTTTGAGTTATTGATTGGTTATTTGCTACAAGACAATACCTTAACCGTGACTTGGCAAGTTAATAATGTTAATTCGGTAATGATGCCTTTTTCAATTGGCGCGCACCCTGCTTTTTCGACCCAATTACATAGCAATGACCAGTTTGAAGATTACGATATTATTTTTGATAAGCAGCAACAGTATCATGTGTGGCAACTTAACAACGCCATGCAACTTGTTGATAAAAACATTCCCTTTAAACTAGCACTGCAACAGTTTGCGTTGGATTATCAATACTTTGAAATAGATGCTTTGGTGTTTCCACATCAGCAAATTAACACGATTTGCCTTCAAAACAGACATCATGGACATGGCGTAAAAGTGGACTTTACAGGCTTTCCCGAAGTGGCCTTATGGACAGCCGATGGCAAAAATAAACGCTCACCTTTTTTATGTATTGAACCGTGGTTTGGTCATGCCGATTTAGAAGATGGCGCGCCTGATTTAGTAAATAAACGTGGCGTTATTTGCTTAGCCGCTGGCGACACTTTTAAGGCGCAATATAGTATTG
>DDBM01000235.1:0-996 GCA_002333125.1 Moraxellaceae bacterium UBA2032
GTCAAGAATTACGCGCTTTACGGGTGATGGGCAGTATGGGGGCAGAGGAGTTTGTTGAGCATATTAAGCCGCTATTATAACAGCGGCTTAAACGTGAATTAGCCAATATCAATCGTAAGTAATAAAATAGTTGTTGGTTGAGTTTTACTCTCTAATTTTAAATGGCATGGGTGTAGTTGGTGCATTGTATTGAGTCAATAGCACCATGCGCTGCAAGCCAACCATGGTGAAATAGGGAGCTTGACGTTGTACCGCGTTAATTGCCCATGCCGGTACAAAACCACCAGGGTGAATAAAACCTTCAACTTCTAAACGAGTTTTGTCTTTATCCACAGGTGTCCATTTGATTTCCATGTCTTCGGCTAACATGCGTACAAACGGTGGCTTAACGGGTAAAAAGTCGGGTGCGGCTTTTAACTTAAATAAAGCATAGCCTTTTTGTGAGGTATAAGGCTCAATGACTGCATGGATAACCACGTCTCTGTCGGGCAACGAAACGGGCGCATCATGTTGTAAATAATAATAAAACTCGGTATCTGAAACCTTCTTTAAAAGTTTGGCATCACGCACTGTCCAAAACCATCGCGTATAATTTTCTATATCAAAATAAATCCGTGATACGGTTTCTAAGGAGCCATTAACCACAACATCTAATTTAAAAGAGCGTACACCCGCATTTTGGTCGTCACGTTTGTCATACGATTTAATATTTAAACGCTTATCATATTTAAGTAGTCGCCACTCTTTAGATGCTTGACTGCTGCGCAAATCCTCTAAATCATCAATGCTTGCTTGAGCAATAGTAGGAACAGCACTACATAATAACATTGCAAGCAGTGTGGGTAATGGCTTTTTCATAAATGTAACAACCTCACTTGTGCTAAAAATATTGTTATGCTGTTCATATTAAGTATTGTTAATTGACGACTTATTATTGTTGTATGTCACATTATTGTCATTAATTATACAATTAAATTAGAGTAATTGCACTAATTT
>DDBM01000235.1:1012-2977 GCA_002333125.1 Moraxellaceae bacterium UBA2032
TCATTACTGCCTTCTAAGGTATTGCCGTTCAAAATAACTTCTACACCTGTAGATTGTGCATAACGGCGCACACTGTTAATTGTTGAGTTTTTAGGCTCGTAGGCATCGGCACCAATACCGTTTTCGGAGGTTACACGAATGCCATCAGGCACTCGCGCAACTAAAGAATGATTACCTTCGGTGTGTCCTAAAGAGTGTACCAAAGCCACGCCGCGACCTAATTGAATGCTACCCTTAAACGTGATGACTTTTTGGGCTTCAACCCCTGCAATGCCATTAGGACAATACCAATCGGCTTGGCATGGTAATAATGCGCCTGTAGACAACCATTCTTGCTCATGTACCAATAGTTTTGCGTTAGGAAAGTAGCCTTTGTTGTTGCCTGTTCCAAGCCATTTACGAATATCTTGGGTGTGTAAATGGTCATAACTCAAATAGTCCACTTGTNNTTGCCATCAACATCAGAGGGTGAAAATAACAAGGTTTTTACCTCGCCTGCAAAGTCACGATACTGCACCACAAATAAACGATTTAAAATATGAATCAGCGGGAAACGATACGCACTTTGAGCATAAACACCGCTAAAGCCATACCATGTAGGATAAGGCACACGAATTAAATTAATGCTTTTATAAAACAACACTTGAGGCTCGTCCATAAAGCGTTCTCTAAAGCCTTGTGCTGCTTTGCGAGTTGCTTCTAAGCGTTGTTGGGGTAGTGGTGATTGACGGCAGTTATCAAAGTCAGTAATCGCTTGCATACCTTTGGGTAGCTTGTTCATGGTTTTAATCTCAAATATTCCCTCCCTTAAATAGGGGAGGCTTAGGGTGGGGTTGATAGATAACCCCCTCCCAACCTCCCCCTTATCAGGTGTAGGAGTTTTAATGGCGGCTAATAAATTGGTTAATGCTTCTTGCGATAAAGTCGGGGGCTGCACCCGATAAGGCATAAAATAAACGTGTCGATNNAAATAGTATTAGCAACATCATTTGCCGTTAAATGAATGCCCATATTTTTAATGCTATCGGCATTCATGTTAGTGACCATCTCGGTTTGCACAAACAACGGCAACACATCCATCACTTTAATGCCGTAGCTTGCCCATTCTAAATCTAAGGCTTCGGTTAGGCCGCGTACTGCAAATTTTGTGGCAGAGTACACCGCCAACGAGGGTTGGCCATACAGTGCCGAAGCCGAACACAAATTAATCACCCGTGAGCCTTGGGTTTGTTTTAAATACGGCAATGCCAAATAACAGCCGTTAAGTACGCCTTTAATATTGACATCAATTAACAAATGTTGCCGTGCTAGCGGAATATCCTCTAATGCACCCGATGCCAAAATACCTGCGTTATTTAGTAATACGTCTAAACGTCCTGCGTGCTGCATAAACTCGGTTAATACCTGTTGCCATGCTTGCGCATTACTTACATCTAATTTAGCGGCAAAACAGTTTTTTGCGCCTAGCTCTTGAGCGAGTTGTTGCACACCTGCTTCATCAATATCACACAAGCCCACAAACCAACCTTGTGCGGCAAATAATCGTGCCGTTGCTGCGCCAATACCTGCGGCTGCGCCTGTAATAAAAATACTTTGTTGCGACATAATTGCCTCTGTGTTTTTATAATTTACTTCTTGTAATGTACACCCAGCTTACTTTTTGCCCAACAAATTTAACGGCACTTTTAAATAAGCCACGCCATTATCTTCGCAAGGTGGAAACTCACCTGCACGAATATTTACCTGAATAGCAGGAATAATTAAACGTGGCATGGCTAAAGTGGCATCACGCTCTTGACGCATATTAACAAAGTGTTCTTCGCTTATGCCGCTACGCAAATGAATATTAAGGGCTTTTTGTTCTTTAACAGTGCTTAAATAACAGTAATCACTACGGTTAATAGGTGGATAATCGTGACACATAAACAAACGGGTATCATCAGGCAAACTTAAAATACGTTGTAC
>DDBM01000237.1 GCA_002333125.1 Moraxellaceae bacterium UBA2032
AAAAAAGTTGGCGATGCTATTAGTATTGAATTAGTGAAAAATCCCGATATTGTCGCAACAATTGCCCAATTGCCCAATCGCCCCTTTGTGTTAGGATTCGCAGCAGAAACAGAACGTGTAGAAGACTATGCTCGTGGCAAGTTACTGGCGAAGAAATTAGATATGATTGCCTGTAACGATGTTTCGCGTGCCGATATTGGCTTTCAAAGTGATGATAATGCCATGACAGTTTTTTGGCGAAATAATGGCCGAGCACAATTGGATAAGTCGCCTAAAGCGCATATTGCTCGTGCCTTGGTCGCGTTATGCGCCCAACAAATAAATAACTTTGACGAACAATCCAGATGAGCAAGCTATGAAACTACAAGTTAAAATTTTAGATGCGCGTATTGGCCAAGAATTTCCTTTACCGAGTTATGCAACTTCAGGTTCGGCGGGTTTAGATTTACGTGCTTGTTTATCTGAGCCTTTAGTTTTAGAGGCAGGTGAGACAAAACTGATTGGCACAGGTTTGGCGATTTATATTCAAGACCCCGCCTACGCAGGATTAGTCTTGCCGCGTTCAGGTTTAGGTCATAAACACGGTATTGTTTTAGGTAATCTTGTCGGTTTAATTGACTCTGATTATCAAGGTGAATTAATGCTGTCTTGTTGGAATCGTGGTCATGCTCCCTTTACTATTCAAGTAGGTGAGCGTTTGGCGCAATACGTCTTAGTTCCAGTGATACAAGCCGATTTAACGATTGTTGAAAATTTTGTTGCCACTGATCGTGGTGCGGGTGGCTTTGGTCATTCGGGACGACAATAAATAAGTTGCTATAAGGACATACCATATTTAAGGACAAGTTCCTGAGTGTGCAGGCAAGATGCCATAATAAAATAACGCGTGGCTATGCCATTGTATAAAAAGCATTCCTATAGCGGGAGAGAATAAGTTGGCAGCTCAAAAGTCGGTTTTTAAGATGGCGTTACCGTTTGTTAGCGGTATCACTATTCTTTTGTTGTTATTAATTGCCGTCATTGGTGTTATTGCTCTTGCCGATCAAAAGCAAAGACAGGCCGAGGAGCAGAAGCAATATCAGCAACGAGCTGTTGATGTGGTTAATAATTTTCTTGAGCAGCAGGACACTTTTGCTAAACAGTTGGCGAGCCAGCCTTCCGAGATTATTGTCGGCTCAATACCTGGTACATTGTTGGCTCATGTTCACCTTACAGGTGAAGAAATTTCTAAGGACTTAAGCTTTAGTAATGAAGATATGTTGCGTCGTGCATTAACACAAAAAGGTATTGTTGAGCCTGAAATGAGTGTTTTTAACAGTACACAAATTTTAGCGATTGTTAAGCCTTTGGCTGACGGTAAAGGCGTGTTACTGATAAATTTACCTTTGGATTTTTTGCGTAAAAGCTTAGAAGGCTTTAGTAAAAAAGAAGGTGGAAAAATAAAATTAGTGCAAAAATTAGGCGAAAAAGGGGAAGATACCACTATCGTCAATCTCAATGCCGATAGTTTATCTAGCCCACCATTGAAAGTTAATAACAATAATTGGTATTTGCAAATTGAAGCACCAACCAGTCAGGGTAAAATATTATTGATCATTGCGGTACTTGGGTTGACAGGAATTGGCGTGGTGGTGGCGATGTTGCGTTTAATCAAACGCTTTGACCACACATTAAATCAAGATATGACCGCTATACAAAGTATGCTCAAAGGTGAAACACCGTCTACGCCACTCAATTTTGCCTTAACCTCTGATTTACAAGGAACTTTAGTCACCCATAAAGTCGTGGTGGCGAATCAGCAAAAACGAGAAGCCGAAGTAGACACCCTTGCGGGTATTGAAATGAGTGAGGTTGATGTTGCCGCCTTAGCTGCTAAAAAAGAAGCCAAGTTTGTTGCTAATGCCAAAGATATAATTGCTATTGATGAGACAGAAACGGTTGATTTGGAAAAAGTGCCAGAACAAGAAGAAGCACTTCATATTGAAATGCTTGAGTTTAGTAACGTCAAAGCAAAAGACAAAGAAAATAGCCAAATTCCCGCACATGTATTCCGTGCTTACGATATTCGTGGCAAAGCGTATACCGAAATTAGTACAGTACTAGCTCATCAAATTGGTTTGGCGATTGGCACTGAAGCTCAAATTCGTGGTGAAAATACGATTGTTGTCGGTAAAGATGCGCGTTTATCCAGCGATGAATTGTGCCAAGCTTTAGTCGAAGGTCTACGCGAAAGTGGTTGTGATGTCATTAATGTCGGTCAAGTACCTACGCCTGTTTTGTATTTTGCGGCTAAAAACTTGGGCACAGGTAGTGGAGTCATGGTTACGGCAAGTCATAATCCTGCACCTGATAATGGCTTTAAAGTGATGTTGGCAAATCATACTCTTGTTGATACCGAAATTTACGCGTTACGCCAACGTATTCTCGATAAAGACTTTAAGGCGGGTGCTGGCGGATACATTGAGCGTGAGATTAGTGAAGACTACTTACAACAGATTAACGACGATGTCATTTTGGCGCGTAATTTTAATGTCGTGGTTGATGCAGGTAATGGCGTTGCTGGCCCTCTTGCCGTCAAAATGTTGGAAGCTTTAGGTTGTACAGTCAGTGCTCTGTATTGTAATCCTGATGGCAACTTCCCGAATCATGACCCTGATCCAACCAAAGCAGAAAATCTAGAAGACTTACTCAGTGATGTTGCGATTAGTGGCGCAGATGTCGGTATTGCTTTTGATGGCGATGGCGACCGTGTTGTCATTGTCACCAACTCCACCAAAATTAT
>DDBM01000230.1 GCA_002333125.1 Moraxellaceae bacterium UBA2032
TTGTGGGTAAGGGGATGACTCTAGGGCCAGAGTGAACATATTCAATCAAAATGAACTCCGTATGTGGCACATACAATACTGTAGCATCACTAGCAAAAATTTTACCTTCAGCAAGTTCAATGTCCTGCACTTCACCATGCTCATCAGCTTGTCCGGGAGCGCGGTTTAAGTTACAAGAGAAATTTAAGAGCCAATAGGGTTTATCTTCTGACGGAGGTTTAATGATATCCAATCTAACTTGACGCTGATTTATTACTCTTGTACGTACAGATAAGATGTCCGTACTAATATGTTGTAGAACATTATCTAGTGATTGCTCGTGTTGAATTTTTTTCACTTTATAAAGTTCCACTGTGAGTTTACGACTGTAGATTGACATATTTTCTCCTAATTTTGACTTTTAAGCAGGATGGTATTTGATGTTCCACGACAGTAGTAGTCGCTACGCTTTATAGTAAAAGCGTATTGTCAAACTTTAATAATAGCAAATAAATTGTTAGGATTATTCTGTTGTCTCACGGCGGATAAAATCGTATATTCACCTCACAATCCGAGCCGAATACCATAATTATTCGGCTCAAGAAGTAAATATGACTCAAGAAAGCCAAGCTTCATGTCAAAAAATAAACATCTCGCTTTATCAAAAACAATCAACAAAATAATAAGCTATATATCAATGTTCTCAACAAGATAAAATACGATTATTCCACTAGCTATTTATGGTTTACACGATACACTTTTGGTGCAAAGTCTAACTCCCTCTATATTGCCTTTGATTTTTAGGAATTTTTCATGTCTTCTTTTGAGGCATTAACGCTGCATCGGCTCATTTTAGCCGTGATTTTGACGCTGCTGTTTATTTTGGGTTACAACATTTTAGAAGTGTTTTTAACGCCAATGGCATGGGCAGGCGTATTGGCTTATGTGACATGGCCAGCTTATCAATATTTATTAAGGCACTGTGGACAGCGCGCCAANNTTATTATTAGCGGTTGTGATGTTAAGAGTCGAAGCAAGCCATGTTTATCAAATAATTGCCGACAAAATGAGTCACCAAGCATTATTATTGCCGAGTTTTATGCAAAAGTGGCCATTTGCAAATGAGCTACAAAAGATATTAGATGATGTTTTTGCCAATCCAACGTCTTTTAAAGAACAGCTACAAACGTGGTTTCAAAAAGGTTTTGGCGCAGCAGCCCAAGTCGCAGGTAGCATCGGTAAAAATTTAGGTAAATTATCTATGGCTATTTTTACCTTATTTTTCTTTTATCGCGATGGCCAGAGCATTATGCGCCAAATACAGCAAGGTTTAACGGTGCTTATTGGTGAGCGAGTGCATGGTTATATTAAGTCGATTGGCGATACCACTCGCGCCGTTGTTTATGGCATTGTATTAACCGCCGTGGCACAAGGCTTTTTAGCAGGTTTGGGTTATGCTGTTGTAGGTATGGATAGCCCAATATTTTTGGCAGCCGTTACCACCTTAGTAGCGATGATTCCTTTTGGTACACCCTTGGCGTGGGGCAGTGTCGCCGTATGGCTATTTACTCAAGGCTATACCGTAGAAGCACTAGGCTTGGCTGCTTGGGGAACATTTGTCATTAGTTGGGTCGATAATATTATTCGCCCTTTAGTGATTTCGAGTGCTACAAAAATTCATTTTTTATTGGTGATGTTTGGTGTATTAGGTGGTTTAAGTGCTTTTGGTATGATAGGTTTGTTTATTGGGCCAGTCATTTTGGCCGTGTTAGCTGCCGTATGGCGCGAGTGGCTAGAAAGCGAGCGAGATATTGCCGCTTAAATAAAAAAATACACTAAAATAAGAAAAAAAATGGAGTTTTTGCTCTAAAACGAAAACGCTAATATATTGAAAACAAAATAAAAATTAGAGTCTTTGCACCAGTTGTTTAACGTTAACAATATCGTTAAACTGCTGCAAAATTGCTCAAATTTAGGAGCCAGCATGAAAAAAAGAATTTGGGGTTTATTAACAGTATCTACTGTTGGTGTGGTCATAGCAGCGGTACACTTTACCACGTTGCCGCCTGCACCACCTGCAATACCTCCCGTTCCAGCAGCAATTCTTACGCCCGATATACCTACGCTAACCGCGTACGATATGCCTACAGGACAAGTCCCTGTTTCTACCGAAGCCTATCGTTCAACTAATCGTAGTGTGTCGCTGCAAGATTTAGCAGACCGAAAGCTCACCACGGGTATCTACACAGGCACACCCTATTGGAAGCAACGTGCAGATTGGTTTGATAAAAACTTTTATAACACTTTAGCAGCACGTAAAGTCTGGAAAGAAGGCACATCACCCGATAGCCATAAGCGCGGCGACCCCGTTACATGGACCTACCAGCCCATTCCCCAATATGTACCACCGCCTTGTAGCGATATGCAGCCTACAGGTTATGATGCCGAAGGTTGTCGTTATGTATTGAGCTTATTTACCGATGTAGCGGCTAAAGACCCTGCCAAAGCCAATACGATGCGTGAACAAGTACGTCGTGGCCGTGATGTTTGGTTTAAAGGCACTTTTGGTAATCAAGACGAAAATACCTTATTACAGGCACGTATTGTGGGTAAAGAAAATATGTATTACCCGTGGCTTGACACAAAAACACGTTCACAACGCTTTAGTAAATGGGGTTTAATTAACGACCCTGATTGTGTGCAAGGTGACGAGTCAAGTCATTGGTACGACAAATGCCAAGACCCTCACTCATCAGGTGTGTTGGGTTATCGTAAATATTATGCCGACCCCATGAAAGACAAAACGGGCAAGGTGGTTTATGACCCTCAAACCGCCGCTTATGATGTTAACGAAATTAAAGAAAATAAGCGTTATGTGATTGGTCATCCGTGTGTGCAATGTCACGTTGGTTTTGACCCGACTAATCCACCCGAAAACCCCAATGAGCCTAAGTGGAAAAACTTGAGTGCTACCATTGGTAATCAACATATTCGTCAGCCTTTAGCATTTTTTCAGGGCGTACCAAGTAATCACTTAGTAAACCAAGCGGTCATGGCAGGGCGTTTAGGTACGATTGACACTTCAATTGTGGCTAATGACTGGCAACATAATCCGGGTACACAAAATAATATTATGGATTTTCATAATAAGCGTTTGTTTGAACATGTGATGAAAGACCCAGTAACAGGCGAAATTAAAACGGCAAACACACGCCATGTTTTAAAAGGTGGTGAAGATTCGGTGGGTGAGCATTTAGCCTTAATTCGGGTTTACGTTAATATTGGTATGTGTACCGAAGAGTGCTGGACACCTAACTTTGCCTACCCTGGTCAATTTTTGGGGCGCGGCACCAAACAAAGCCCAATGCGTATTATGCAATGTGCAAATGAGTGTGACGCGTGGAACTATGCCGATAGTAAAATGGACGACCTAGCCGCTTTCTTAATTACGGGTGGCCCGACGTATTTAATGGCAGCACAAGATAAAGACAATACATCAGGTAGTAACTATATTGACCTTAAAGTTGTCGCTAAGGGTCATGACGTGTTTGCGCGTGAATGTGCCAGTTGTCATAGCTCTAAAGTTGCACCCGAAAACGTCCGTGCCGACAAAAATGCCCTCGAAAAATTTTATGAAGGCCATATTTTTGGTAAAGAAGATTACTGGCGTAATGAAATGAGTGCAGGAAAGCAAAAAGATGCGTCTTTTATGGCTAAGTATTTTGCCAAAGACTTAAAAGGTAATTTGCGCCCTAAGCAATTTGCTGACAAAGGTGTGTTTGGCCAAGACTGGTTAGGTAATGACGAGCGTATTCCTTTTGGTATTATTGGCACGAATATGTGCCGAGCCTTGCACGATAACCATAATCAAGGCCATATTTGGGAAGAGTTTTCATCTGAAACGTTTAAAAAGAGTCCTGCGGCAGGTAGCGTCAAACAAGTCTTTAACCGTGTGATTCCATTAATTGGTGGTTTGCCTTTAGGTGAACGTACCATTGATGGTGGCGCTGGTTATATGCGTAATATCTCGTTGTTATCGGTTTGGGCAACCGCACCTTTCTTACATAATAATGCGATTGGTGAAGTGACTTTCTTGCCTGATGGCTCGCCAGACTACACTTTAAGTGGTCGTATTAAACAGTTTGAAATGGCGTTTGACGAATTGATGATGTCGGATAATCCTAAAGTATCGCCTAGTCGTCCTCAAAAAATTACAGGCTTTACCGAAGACTTTAAGAGCAGCGGTCGTGAAGATGCTCAAGGACCTGCATTGATTCCCTTCAAAAAAGGTGAACCTGTTGCAAATGCCTTATCTTCTAATCCACATAGCCCGTTGTTTATGAAGTGTGATGACCCTGTAGAAAACAAAGGCCATCAATTTGGTATTGACTTAACACCTCAAGATAAATTTGCATTACGTGAGTTCTTGAAGTTAATGTAAATTGCGCTCCTCCGCCCCCTCTCCCCTTGGGAGAGGGTTGGGGTGAGGGGATAAACAAAATCCACCCTAGTCCTCCTCTAAACTAGGGGAGGGGACTTATACCCAAAATAACAATTCTTTAGAGCCACTATGAAAAAAATCACACTTGGGATAGTTTTTGTTTTGTTAGTTTTAGCTATTACAACAATAGCTTTATTTAATACCCCAAGTAGCGCACCGATTACCGAATTAGCTAAACAAAATCCGTCTAAAAATACCTATTTATCCAGTCAAATTATTCCCGATACCGATTTGCCACCCGCAGGAACACGCTCTTTATTTGACCATGTCATTGCTCTAAATGATGGCTTGCCTTATCCATTTAGTAAATTAATCGCCTTATTAAAAGCGCAAAATCCTGATAATACTGAGCCGCTCACACTACTGATTCCTAATGGCCGCTCCTTGCTTAAAGGTCAAGCCGATAATCAACATCCGCGTATTGTAGTTGCCTCCGATTTTGACCAACACAACACAGTCACAGGCTTAGGCATGGCAACGCGTGGGCAGTTATTTTTGGGTTTTGTCGAAAATGCCAACGAAATCGAAGTGTTAAGTTATAACGAAGCCGCAGGACGTTTTGAGTTTCAGTTAGTGCAAAATTATTGTGCAGGCTGTGTGCCGCGTATTGTGTATGCGCGTCGAGCCATTTGCACAACGTGTCATCAAGGGGGTGGTGCGCCTATTTTTTCGCAACGCCCATGGAACGAAACCAACGGTCAACAAAGCACTGCCGCCGCCATTGCTGCGGCAAGAGGCAATCAACAAGCCTATCTTGGTGTGGCTTTGCAACAGCCTTTAGCTAACTCTGAGCGTTTTGACCAATTAACCGATATCGGCAATTTTTATCAAGCCACGCAGCGTTTATGGCTTGACGGTTGTGGTAAAGAGGGCAATGAATGCCGTCGCCAAATGCTCAGTTTAGCCCTGCAATACACCGATAATGCAGGTGGTTTTGATGCCAATAGTTCTCAGGCACAAGTTTTAAAACAGCTACAAGCCGTTTCTTTTCCTAAAGAGGGTATTTTCGTTGCCGAGTCTGATGTATTAAACCGCGATGTGATTGGCGAAAAACAAGGCTTTAAAGGGTGGTTACATTCTTTAATAACGCGAGATATTAAATTTGGTGAGGGTGCAAAAGACAACGAAGATTTAAGCGAATTTGATAAGCTGCCACCGTTGCGCAAAGAGCTAGACCCATTAACAATTCGTGCGCCAAAACAACTCTTAACCGCCAATAACATAGATGGCGTGTATGGCGTAGCAAGCTTTTTTACTCAAGCCGATTTAAAAGTATTAGCTGAGCAAAATGGCCATAATATGAGTCACTTAATAAAAAAAGTGAATGCCTTGCCTCTTGATGTGTTTGCTGCCAAGCCGTTTTCGCGGGTAGCAATGATGCAAGCCTTAACAGGTAAAACACAAACTTACTGTTGTTTAAATACCGCCGAAATGTCGCCGCCTCAAGCGTCGGGTGTGCCACCGTTAACAATTCACAAAAATACCCAATTACAAGCCTTTGCCGACAACTGTTTTGCCTGTCATCGGGGTAATCCTGCCAAACGTCTTAATTTTATGGCAGGGGCTAACGAAGATGAGGTATTAGCTAATATTCAAGCCAAAAAAGAAATTCGTGATGCGCTTGATTGGGAGCGTTACGAAGGCACAGACAAAGCTAGTAAACTCATGCCGCCGCGTGATTCATTACAATATCAACAGCTTAAAAAACTTGACCCTAAAGTACGTCAACAAATGCGTGACACTGTGCCGAGCTTGTTTGATTTTTAGTATGGTGTAGCTCCTCCACCTGACAAGGGGGAGGTTGGGAGGGGGTGTTTGCTTAAACCCCACCCTAGCCCTCCCCTTAAAAAAGGGAGGGAACTTTTAAGTTAAACCGCGAAGAGGATAATAATGCGTTTTACTTCATTGCTTGTATCATCGTTATTTTTGTTATTACAAATGATGCCTGCCCATGCTATGCCTGCCTTTGCGCGTTATTACAAACAACAATATGGTTATATGCCTTCTTGCCATGCGTGTCATACCGAAGGCGGTGGTACACCCTTAAATAATTACGGTAAAGCCTTTAAGGATAACGGCAAAAATCTTGCGGCACTCACCAAAATAGCCAACTTAGACAGTGACGGTGACGGCATTGCCAACGCTATAGAAGCACAAGCCAAAGCCAATCCTGCCGACAAAAAATCTGTACCCAATAAAACAGGCGATTGGTTAGATTTAGCCAGTTTAATTCCTAAAGAAGTTCAAGCCTTATTTCCACAAATTCGCGCATGGTTGCC
Source organism: Moraxellaceae bacterium UBA2032 (assembly GCA_002333125.1). GTDB lineage: Bacteria > Pseudomonadota > Gammaproteobacteria > Pseudomonadales > Moraxellaceae > Agitococcus. The sequence continues at coordinate 6,760 of DDBM01000230.1, forward strand.
TAAAGATGCGGTGTTAACCGCCGCCGATATTGCTACCGCCAAAACGATGGGCGCAAATTTAAGTGCCGCAGACGAAAACACTATTTATATTCCTGTACAAAATCAACGCCCCGCAGGTACAGCTTTAATTTTTCCTGCTCAATATCAAGGCAAAACCTTCTTTTTGTTAATGTCTACCGACAAACAACTCAAAATTAGCCAAGTCAGCGTGATGAATGCCAAAGACGTTCCTGCGGCTAAATCAAGTACCGTTTATAGCAAGTTTGTAGGGGTGGCCGCTCAAAGCGTGCCTGCGTCAAGTACCAAAGACCTCGATGCAGCTATTACACAAGCAGTCAAAAACGCAGGTGTTTTATTGTATGTGCGTTTAAAAGGGGCGTAACCATGTGGCGTTTATTGGGTTTAGTGATTTACTTTTTGAGTACGTGGGCATGGGGTGCAGAGCTAGATATTAATTTTTTTAGTGACGAACCCATTCCTCAAGCGGCCTTAATTCACACGCCAGAACCCAAACCTGATTGGTTGCTATATGGCGCACCGATTGCCTTGTTGAGTTTCTTTTTTTGTTTTTGTTTGATAGTTAAGTGGTTGATTCCTTTTAAAGAAACCGATATGCACTTTGATTTGCATAGCCTGCCAGTTGCGGCACAGCGTGGTATTGGTATGTCGGTGATTTTATTTGGTATTGCTTTTTGTTTTGGTGGCTTAGAAGCACATTATCAAATGGGCTTGCATGGCAGTGCCGAGGCTTATTTTGGCCAAATGGGTATAGGTAAGTTAATTGCATTTACTCATGCTCATTTATTTGGTTTTACTACCAGTTTTTTTATTATAGGTATTCCTTTTTCTTTACATTTCAATCGCTTAAAAATCTATCAATGGATATTTCCTTTAGGTTTAGCCGCCTCGTTAACTGATGTGATGTCGTGGTGGGGCATTAAATATGTATCGCCTCATTTTGAATATGTGACATGGTGGTGTGGTTTTGTGTTTAGCAGTTGTTATTTGTGGATGTTGGTTGGTTTGGTGCGGGTGTTGTTTTTTCCGCATGTAAAATGGTTTCCCGATTTTATTAATGAAGATAGACAAAAGAAATGGGATGAGCGGCATAAGAAAGGCGTTGAGGTGGATAAGGAGTGATAACTGCCTAAACTCTTATGTTATGATATTGCATTAATTTTATACGATAGTGAGTCAGTCATTATGTATGCACATCGCCAAATTTATAACGACATCCAAGCAACTATTCCTGTACCTGCTGAGTTACAGCACAGTAAAACAGAAGTCATTTTTATGGCATTAGATAATGAATCTATCGTAACTAATCAACAATCACTAGCAGATGCATTAGCACATCCAGCTTCTAAAGATATTGAGTTTGAGGTTGGCGTAAGCAAATTTATTCAATCCCTTTGACGTAACTTAATTTCCCTCATCAAACTCAGTAGCCATTTGTCATGAAAATCCTCCTTGCGCCCATGGAAGGCTTAACCGATGTGTATATGCGTGACATCTTAACCACCATTGCAGGTGCTCAAGGTTATGACTGGTGTGTGACTGAGTTTATTCGTGTAACACAACAATTATTACCCGCCAAAATCTTTTATCAATATTGCCCCGAATTATTACAAGACAGCAAAACCAACGCGGGTACACTGGTTCATATTCAATTATTAGGCAGCGACCCACAACTCTTAGCCGAAAACGCCCACCTTGCCACAGAGCTTGGCGCACCTGCCATCGACCTAAATTTTGGTTGTCCTGCCAAATCGGTTAATTCGCATCGAGGTGGGGCGGTGTTGCTAGATGAGCCAGAAACCATTTATCAGATAGTGTCTGCGGTGCGTAGAGCCGTGCCTGCGCACATTCCTGTGAGTGCCAAAATGCGCTTAGGCTTTAATGACCGTTTACCGATGTTAGATAATGCCTTAGCAATTCAAAGTGCAGGCGCAAGTTGGCTTACGGTTCATGCCCGTACCAAAGCCGATGCCTATAAACCGCCTGCACACTGGCATGAGTTAGCAAAAATTCGTCAACATGTAACTTTGCCAGTGATTGCTAATGGTGATGTCAATTCGATGAGTAGCCTTGCGCAATGTTTACACGAGTCGCAGTGTTTTGACGTGATGATTGGCCGTGGTGCGGTAATTCGCCCTGATTTAGTCGCACAAATACGCGGTACACAAGCCGCCTTAACATGGTCAGAATTAGTGCAATGGCAATTAAAGTTTTTAGACGATATGCATCAAGCGGTAGTACAACCTAATAGCATCCATGAAGGCTATGTTAAATCCACCGAAAAAGGCGCAATCGGCCGCTACAAACAATGGTTGGCGATGTTGTCGCAACATTGGCCACAAGCAAAGTTGTTGTTTGAATTGGTTAAAAAAGAGAGTTTATATCAAAAGATAGTGGCTTTAGTCTTGGCCTCTGCTGCCTATCCTTAGGGATAGGTTCATTTTTTAAAATATGAAGTTATGATGCAAAGCCTAGACTTTAGTATGTAAAACGGCATTTGATTCATCTAGTAAAAATAATGCTACCTGTAGTACAATAACTGTAATTGTATGTAACTGGCATTAATGTTTGCTTACATTCAAATCTGTTAATTACCCCGCTTTGAATGCTAGGAGTTCCCTGCATGTCCCCTGTTGATGCAATGGCGCATAACTGGTCGTTTGCCATTTATATCTTTGGCGTTGTTTTTATTTGCATATTTATGTTGGCCATTCCTGTATGGCTAGGTGGTCGAGCCACAGGCCGCGCCACGAATGAGCCTTTTGAATCAGGGATTGTGCCAGCAGGTGGAGCGCGTTTACGGTTTTCTGCCAAATTCTATTTAATTGCCATGTTTTTCGTGATTTTTGATATCGAAGCCCTGTTTTTATACGCATGGGCGGTATCAGTACGCGAAAGCGGTTGGGCTGGATTTATTGAAGCTTTCGTTTTTATCTTTGTCTTGTTAGCAGGGTTGGTTTATATCTGGAAGTTAGGCGCATTGGACTGGACTGCCAAAGATGCACATCGCCGTAAACAAAAGCCCCGCCAACAGTTATCCTGAGGCTAACCCATGGATTACACCTTAACGCGCATCAACCCAAATAGCTCGCAGCAGCGTTACCCTGCGGCCACAGAAACTGTGCGTGACCCACTCGAAGACCAAGTCCATAAAAATATTTATATGGGCAAACTCGAAGACATGCTGCATGGTGCGGTTAATTGGGGGCGTAAAAACTCCTTATGGCCCTACAATTTTGGTTTGTCTTGTTGTTATGTCGAAATGGCCACAGCTTTTACTGCGCCGCACGATTTAGCGCGTTTTGGGGCAGAAGTTATTCGTGCCTCACCGCGTCAAGCCGATTTAATGGTGGTTGCGGGTACGTGTTTTATCAAAATGGCTCCTGTCGTACAGCGTTTATATGAGCAAATGCTAGAACCTAAATGGGTTATCTCGATGGGTGCATGTGCTAATTCGGGTGGTATGTACGATATTTATTCGGTGGTACAAGGGGTAGATAAGTTTTTACCTGTTGATTTGTATATCCCCGGTTGTCCACCGCGCCCCGAAGCCTTTTTACAAGGTTTAATGTTGTTGCAAGAATCTATCGGCAAAGAGCGTCGTCCCTTAACGTGGGTAGGCGGAGACCAAGGTGTTTATCGCCCTGTTATGCCCGTTGAGCGTGACGTTAAACAAGCTGAGCGTATTCAAGTAACTAATTTGCGTACGCCAGACCAAGTTTAATCCCTTACTCTAACTCTCTTCCAGAGGGAGAGAGCACCCTCGCCCTTTGGGAGAGGGTTGGGGAGAGGGCAAATTTACCTTTTATAGACTGCACGGTTGTCGTGGTGGTGTTTGTTTAATAATACCAAACGATGCCTAAGTCCAGATTTAGCGATGAGTCGATAGATGGCTGAAAATACTGCTGTTGATACCCAACTGCCTGAGGTTGTGCGCGAGTTATATGCACAATTTGGCGCAGAAGCCTTTGTATTGCAACCCACCAAAGACGACGTGCCAACCTTATGGGTGGAGCGTAGTAAATTGGTCGAGGTGTTGCGCTTTTTACGTAATGTGCCACGTCCGTATGTGATGTTATATGACCTAAGCGCGATGGATGAGCGTTTGCGTCAACATCGTTATGGCCTGCCTGCTGCCGATTTTACGGTGTTTTATCACTTGCTTTCGGTTGAGCGTAACAGTGATGTGCGTATTAAGGTTGCATTAAATGGTGATAGTTTAAATGTACCTTCGGTTATTTCCATTTGGCCAAATGCCAATTGGTATGAACGTGAAGTGTGGGATTTGTTTGGGATTGAGTTTGACGGCCATCCTTTATTAGTACGCATTATGNNGATGCAGCCAAGCAAGATGCCGAGCAAGAAGCTTTACGTTTTAACCCAGAAGAGTGGGGCATGAAACGCGGCACTAAAGATGAGGACTTTATGTTCCTTAACTTAGGGCCAAACCATCCGTCGGCGCATGGTGCATTCCGTATTGTGTTGCAATTAGACGGCGAAGAAATTATTGATTGTGTGCCTGATATTGGTTATCACCATCGTGGTGCCGAAAAAATGGCCGAACGTCAGTCATGGCATAGTTTTATTCCTTATACCGACCGTATTGATTACCTCGGTGGGGTGATGAATAACTTGCCTTATGTGTTGGCTGTCGAAAAATTAGCGGGCATTACTGTGCCTGCACGGGTACAAACCATTCGTGTCATGATGGCGGAGTTCTTCCGTATTACCAGTCATTTATTATTCTTAGGTACTTATATTCAAGATGTGGGTGGTATGACCCCAATCTTCTTTATGTTTACCGACCGCATGAAAGCCTATGATGTGATTGAAGCCATTACAGGCGGCCGTATGCACCCTGCATGGTTTAGGATTGGTGGTGTAGCGCACGACTTACCGCAAGGTTGGGATAGATTGGTACGCGACTTCTTAAACTGGATGCCTAAGCGTATTGATGAATATGTAAAAGCCGCGATTCAAAACGGGATTTTACGGGCGCGTACCATTGGTACAGCACAATATAATTCTGCCGAAGCCTTAGCATGGGGTGTAACAGGCGCAGGCTTGCGTGCTACTGGCGTGGATTATGATATTCGTAAAGCACGTCCATATTCTGGCTACGAAAACTTTGAGTTTGATGTGCCTTTAGCACACAACGGTGATGCTTATGACCGTTGTACGGTGCGTATTGAAGAAATGCGTCAAAGTTTACGTATCATCAAACAATGTTTAGACCATATGCCCGCAGGCGACTATAAAGCCGACCATCCGTTGACTTGTCCACCGCCTAAAGAAAAAACCTTACAGCATATCGAAACCCTAATTACCCACTTTTTAAGTGTGTCATGGGGGCCGATTATGCCCGCAGGTGAATCGAGCCAAATGATTGAAGCGACTAAAGGTATTAATAGTTATTACCTCACCAGTGATAAAGCTACCATGAGTTATCGTACCCGTATTCGTACCCCCAGTTTTGCGCATTTGCAGCAAATTCCGTCGGTGATTAACGGCAGTATGATTCCAGATTTGATTGCGTACTTAGCCAGTATTGACTTTGTGATGGCAGACGTTGACCGTTAATGTGAGTTGAACTTCTGGTTCCCTCACCCTACGCTATGCTCCTCCCTCTCCCTCAGGGAGAGGGTTGGGGTGAGGGTGATAACCGCGCAAGTTGATAGGAGTTAAAATGATTATTTGTACCGACCGCCGTCCCAAATTTACTGACGGTTATGTAATGTCTGAGCAAGAGCGTCACGATATTGAACACGCTTTAGATCATTACGAAGATTCACGCGCTGCCTGTATTGATGCCTTAAAAATTGTGCAAAAACAGCATGGTTGGGTTCCTGATAGCGCAATTTATGCGATTGCAGATATTTTAAAAATTCCTGCGGCCGATGTAGATGGCGTGGCGACGTTTTATAACAAAATTTTTCGTAAGCCTGTAGGCCGTAATGTGATTATGGTATGTGACAGCATTGGCTGTTTTTTGACAGGTTACGAAGACCTGATACAAGCCATTAAAACCCATTTAGGCATTGATTACGGTCAAACCACAGGCGACAACCGCTTTACCTTATTACCGATTTGTTGCTTAGGCAACTGCGACAAAGGGCCAACGTTAATGATTAACGAAGACACACACGGCCCCGTCAGCATCGAACAGATTTCTTCTTTATTGGAGCAGTACCAATGACAGTGGTCTCTGCCGACACTCGGCCTTTAACGTGGCGACTTCAACATGGCGAAGCCATTACCGATATAGAGACTTATGAGTCTTTAGAAGGGTATGCGGCGGTGCGCAAAGTTGTTGAAAATATGTCGCCTGTTGATGTACAAAAACTGGTTAAAGATGCCAACTTACGCGGACGCGGTGGCGCAGGCTTTCCCACAGGTGTTAAGTGGAGCTTGATTCCGATGGGCGAAGACGCAGGGGTTAAATACCTTGTGTGTAACGCTGACGAAATGGAACCAGGCACCTTTAAAGACCGTTTATTGATGGAAAAATTGCCCCATCAATTGGTCGAAGCGATGATTGTGGCAGGTTATGCCATTCAAGCGACACGTGCTTATATCTTCTTGCGTGGTGAATACATTTTGGCGGCAGACCGCTTAAACGATGCCATTAAACAAGCCAAAGCCGCAGGTTATTTGGGCGACAATATTTTAGGCTCAGGCTGGAGTATGGATTTATACGTTCATACAGGCGCAGGGCGTTATATTTGTGGTGAAGAAACCGCGCTAATTAACTCACTCGAAGGCCGCCGTGCTAATCCACGCGCCAAACCACCGTTTCCACAAATTGCAGGCGCATGGGGCAAACCGACTATCGTTAACAATGTCGAAACCTTATGTAATGTGCCTGCGATTGTGATGCGTGGTGCAGATTGGTTTAAGAGTTTATCCGAAGGCAAAAGCCCCGATGCAGGCACTAAATTGTATGGTGTGTCTGGCAAAGCTAAACGTACAGGCGTTTGGGAATTACCGATTGGCACTACCGCGCGTGAGTTGTTAGAGGTTCACGCAGGTGGCATGAAAGACGGTTTAAGCCTTAAATGCTGGTTACCCGGTGGCGCGTCAACCGACTTTTTAATGCCCGAACATCTTGATTTGGCGATGGACTACGACACCATTAGTAAAGCAGGTAGCCGTATGGGTACTGGCCTAATTATGGTGGTTGATGACCAACAAAACATGATTTCGGTGCTACGCAACCTCGAAGAGTTTTTTGCGCGCGAGTCTTGTGGCTGGTGTACACCGTGCCGTGATGGTTTGCCGTGGGGTGTCAAAATATTACGTGCTTTAGAGCGTGGTGAAGGCCGTCCCGAAGATATTGAGCAGTTAAGCAAATTAACCCGCGATTTATGGATTGGTAAAACCTTTTGCGCCCATGCACCAGGTGCTATGGAACCTTTAATGAGTGCATTAAAATATTTTCGCGCCGAATTTGAACAAGGCATTGCAAAAGATGCCACAGTAAACGGGTAAACGAGCATGGCAACGATTCATGTAGATGGCAAACAGTATGATGTTGACGGTGCGGATAACCTGCTTCAGGCTTGTTTGTCTTTAGGTTTAGATATTCCTTATTTTTGTTGGCATCCTGCGCTAGGTAGCGTAGGCGCGTGTCGGCAATGTGCGGTAAAACAATACGCTAATGCCGAAGATAAACGCGGTCGTTTGGTGATGTCGTGTATGACACCCTCAACCGACAACACCTTTATTTCGATTGATGACGCAGAGGCTAAAGAATTTAGAGCCAGTGTGGTTGAGTGGTTAATGACTAACCATCCGCATGACTGTCCTGTGTGTGAAGAAGGTGGTCACTGTCATTTGCAAGATATGACCGTGATGACAGGCCATGACCGCCGCAATTATCGCTTTACCAAACGTACCCATCAAAACCAAAATTTAGGGCCTTTTGTTAGCCACGAAATGAACCGCTGTATCGCATGTTATCGTTGTGTGCGTTATTACAAAGACTATGCGGGTGGTGAAGATTTAGGTGTCTATGGCGCACATGACAACGTCTATTTTGGCCGTACCGAAGATGGCACTTTACAAAGTGAGTTTTCGGGTAACTTAGTCGAAGTTTGCCCAACGGGTGTGTTTACTGACAAAACTCATTCCGAGCGTTATAACCGTAAATGGGATATGCAGTTTGCGCCGAGTGTATGCCAACAATGTTCGGTTGGTTGTAATACCAGTCCGGGCGAGCGTTATGGCGAAATTCGTCGTATCGAAAACCGTTACAATGGCACGGTAAATCACTACTTTTTGTGTGATAGAGGCCGTTTTGGTTATGGTTATGTTAATCGTGACGACCGTCCACGTCAGCCTTTAATTCGTCAAGCCGAGCAATTAACTGTTACAACGGTTGATAATGCTTTAGATAGTGCAATTGCGATGGTGTATGGCAAAAAAGTTTTAGGTATTGGCTCACCACGCGCCAGTCTCGAAACCAATTTTGCCTTGCGTGAGTTGGTGGGTGAAGCAAACTTTGCCACAGGCATGACTGCTGCCGAGCAAGCGCGTGTGGCCTTAGTTGCACATATTTTGCAAACTGAAGGTATTGATACCCCGTCTTTACGCGCTATTGAAGACAAAGATGCCGTCTTGGTCTTGGGCGAAGATGTGACACAAACCGCACCACGTATTGCGTTAGCGTTACGCCAAAGTGCCAAAAACAAAGCCAAACAATTGGCTGCTGAGCGCAAAACTAGCGATTGGCAACAATTAGCAGTACAAAATATAGCGCAGCATGATTTATCGCCTGTGTATATCACCAGTTTAAGCGGCACACGTTTAGATGATATTGCCGAAACCTGTTTTGCAGCAATTCCAGACCAAGCCCGTTTAGGTTTTGCCGTGGCTCACGCCATTGATAACAACGCGCCTGCTGTGCTTAATATGAGCCTTGAGGCGTTAGCATGGGCTAAAAAAATCGCCGCCGATTTATTAGCCGCAGAGCAACCTTTAGTGGTTGCAGGCACATCGGCAGCTAGCATAGATTTGTTAAATGCAGCCGTCAGCATCGTACAAGCCTTACAAGTCAAAGGCAAACAAGCCGCTATTACTTTAGTTGTTCCCGAAGTTAACAGCTTAGGGGTGAGTTTGTTGGGTGGCCAAGATTTAGAGGCCGCCTTAGCCGCACTTAAAGCAGGTCAATATGACGCGGTAGTGATTGCCGAAAACGATTTATNNTTGTATTAGACCATCAACAAACGGCTACCACCAACAAAGCACATATTGTGTTATCAGCAGCGAGTTTTGCCGAGGGTGATGGTACGGTGGTCAGCAACGAAGGCCGCGCTCAGCGTTTCTTCCAAGTTTATGAAGCCTCTTACTACAAACCAGAGCAGCAAATTAAAGAAGGCTGGCGTTGGTTACATGCGCTTCATACAGGCGCAACCCAAAGCGAGATTAGTTGGACACAACTTGACGAAGTGATTGACACTGTTGTGGCTGCCTATCCTGTACTTGCTGCTATTAAGAATGCCGCGCCTGATGCTTCTTTCCGTATTAAAGGCTTAAAAATGGCGCGTGAACCGCGTCGTTACAGTGGTCGTACCGCGATGCGCGCTAATATTAGTGTACATGAGCCACGTCAACCTCAAGATACAGACAGTGCCTTAACTTTTTCGATGGAAGGTTATGTCGGTACTCAAAACGCAGGCGCATTAACTGCTTTTGCGTGGGCTCCAGGTTGGAACTCACCTCAAGCATGGAATAAATTCCAAGACGAAGTCGGTGGTCATTTACGTTCGGGTGATTCGGGTGTGCGTTTGTTTGATGATGCACCGCGTCATGCAGGTGGCTACACCAAAACGATACCTGAGGCGTTTACACCTGTTGCCAATAAATTTTTGGTGCAACCGATTCATCATATTTTTGGTAGTGATGAGTTGTCGTCACGCGCACCTGTCATGGCCGAGCGTTTGGCAACCGCTTATGTGTCGTTATCGGCTGCCGATGCACAGCGTTTACGTGTGGCCGACCAACAAACGATTGTGTTGGGCTTAAATATGAAATTACTCAAGCTCACCGTGCGTATTGATGAAATGCAAGCCGAAGGCACCGTAGGTTTACCTATTGGCATTGACGGTGTACCTGTGGTGCAAGGTAACGAATGGGTTACTGTGGTCGGGGAGGGCGCATAATGTTTGACTGGTTGACTCCTCAAGTTATTGATACCTTAATTGCAGTCTTACAAGCGGTTATTATTTTATTAGTAACGGTTGTGAGTGCAGCGTTGTTAAGTTTTATTGAGCGACGTTTATTAGCATGGTGGCAAGACCGTTACGGGCCGAATCGTGTTGGGCCTAATGGTATGTTTCAAATTGCCGCCGATATGCTCAAAATGTTTTTTAAAGAAGACTGGACTCCGCCTTTTGCCGACAAATTAACCTTTAGATTAGCTCCTGCAATCGCCATGGGTGCTTTATTGNNGTGTATTCGGTGATGTTTGCCGCGTGGGCTTCTAATAATAAATATGCCTTGTTGGGAGGTTTGCGGGCAGCAGCTCAAACCTTAAGTTACGAAGTCTTTATGGGTATCGCCTTAATGGGGGTTGTTGCTCAAGCGGGTTCGTTTAATTTACGCGAGATTGTAGAATCACAAAGCCACGTTTGGAACGTCATTCCACAATTTTTAGGTTTTTGTACCTTTTTAATGGCAGGTATTGCTGTAACGCACCGTCATCCCTTTGACCAACCCGAAGCCGAACAAGAACTAGCCGACGGTTATCACATTGAATACTCAGGTATGAAATGGGGTATGTTTTTTGTGGGTGAATATATTGGCGTTGTTATGGTGTCCTCATTATTAACTACCTTGTTTTTTGGTGGTTGGTTGCCCTTGTTCTCGTTTTTAGATTTTATTCCTGCCTTCTTTTGGTTTGCGGGTAAAACAGCCTTTTTTATCATGTTATTTGTGTTAGTGCGTGGCTCTGTCATGCGGCCACGTTATGACCAAGTGATGAAATTTAGCTGGTTATTTTGTTTGCCTGTCACCTTACTTAACCTCTTAGTGACTGCTGCGGTGATTTTAAAGTGGGGTACACCATCATGATTATTCAAGCTTATAAATCAACCGTCTCGATTATTAAAGGCGCAGGTACGCAATTACGCAGTATCGCTATGGTGTTTAGTCATGGCTTTCGTAAGCGTGACACGATTCAATATCCCGAAGAAAAAGTGTATTTGCCGCCACGTTATCGGGGTCGTATTGTATTAACCCGTGACCCAGACGGCGAAGAACGTTGTGTGGCGTGTAACCTGTGTGCGGTGGCGTGTCCTGTGGGTTGTATCTCTTTGCAAAAAGCCGAAACGGCAGATGGTCGTTGGTATCCTGAGTTTTTTAGAATTAATTTTTCGCGTTGTATTTTTTGTGGCATGTGTGAAGAAGCTTGCCCCACAACCGCGATTCAATTAACACCTGATTTTGAAATGGCCGAATTTAACCGTCAAAATTTAGTGTACGAAAAAGAGCATTTGCTGATTTCGGGTGGCGGTAAAAATCCTGATTACAACTTCTATCGGGTATCGGGTATGGCTGTTGCGGGCAAAGCCAAAGGCGAAGCGCAAAACGAATCTGCACCAGTAGATATTAAGAGCTTAATGCCTTAAGGCGAGGTGAATCATGGAAATTATATTGTTTTATCTCGTAGCCGCGATTGCGATATATAGCACGGTACGTGTTATTACCAATAGCAATCCTGTACATGCGTTATTGAACTTAGTGGTGTCTTTATTAGCGGTGGCGATGATTTTCTTTATGTTGGGTGCGCCATTTGCGGGTGCTTTAGAGATTATTGTGTATGCGGGCGCAATCATGGTGTTGTTTGTGTTTGTAGTGATGATGCTCAATTTAGGGCAACACACCGTTAACCAAGAAAAACAATGGTTAAGCCCTAAAGCATGGGTGGGGGCTAGTGTTTTAGCCGCTATCTTGTTAGCCGAAATGATTTTTTTATTAAGCCAAAATGGCGTGCATCAAACTGCGTATGAGTTGGTTGATGCCAAAGCGGTTGGTATAGCGTTGTTTGGCCCGTATTTATTGGTGGTAGAGCTTGCGTCTTTATTGCTATTGGGCGCGCTAGTGGCTGCTTATCATTTGGGGAAACCCGAAGACGAGTGATTTAACCCTCACCCCAGCCCTCTCCCATAGGGAGAGGGAGTCCTCTCTCCCCGTGGGAGAGAGTTAGAGTGAGGGAATAAAAGATTTCAAATTAATGGCGCAATGCGCCTAAGTCAAAAGGCGGTACGGGTATGATTGCAATACCAATGGAGCAAGGCTTGGCACTGGCTGCCACGCTCTTTGTACTGGGGTTAGTCGGGGTCATGGTGCGCCGTAATATCCTCTTTATGTTGATGTGTCTCGAAATCATGATGAACGCAGCGGCATTGGCGTTTGTAGTCGCAGGCAGTCGTTGGGCGCAACCCGATGGCCAAGTGATGTTTATTTTGATTTTAACTCTAGCAGCGGCTGAAGCAGCGATTGGCTTGGCTATCGTACTTCAGTTTTATCGTCGTCATCATTCGCTAGATATTGATGTGGCAAGTGAGATGCGCGGATGAACCTTCTTTATTTAACCTTTGTATTTCCCTTAGTTGGGTTTTTACTGCTAGCGTCGCTGCGCGAACGCTTATCCGAAAATGTGGCCGCCGTGATTGGTGTAGGCTCTATGGGCTTGTCGGCCTTAACGACCTTGTATGTCGGCATGAGTTTTTTGCAAACCGTGCCGCAAGGTGGCTCTTATGTGCAAACCTTATGGACGTGGATGCAAGTCGATAATTTTAACGCCAGTTTTGGTTTACATTTAGATGGTTTGTCCTTAACCATGTTAGGTGTAGTCACAGGCGTAGGCTTTTTGATTCACTTATTTGCCTCGTGGTATATGCGCGGCGAAGTCGGTTTTGAACGCTTTTTCTCGTACATGAATTTATTCGTGGCCAGTATGGTGTTATTGGTACTGGGCGATAATCTCACTTTATTATATTTAGGTTGGGAAGGCGTAGGTGTTTGTAGTTATTTATTAATTGGCTTTTATTATAGTAATAAAGCCAATGGCGAAGCTGCCATTAAAGCCTTTACCGTAACCCGTGTTGGGGACGTGTTTATGGCGATAGGCTTGTTTATTTTATTTAATGAGCTAGGCACCTTAAACATTCAGCAAATTTTGACTCTTGCGCCACAACATTGGCAAATGGGCGATCAAATGGTGGTTTTAGCTACGCTCATGTTGTTAGGTGGTGCTGTGGGTAAGTCGGCACAATTACCGTTACAAACATGGTTGGCCGATGCGATGGCAGGGCCTACGCCTGTTTCGGCATTAATTCACGCGGCAACAATGGTTACCGCAGGGGTGTATTTGATTGCTCGTACTCATGGTTTGTTTTTACTTGCACCTAATGTGTTGGAGCTAGTAGGGATTATCGGTGCAGTTACCTTAGTGTTAGCAGGTTTCTCGGCTTTAGTACAAACCGACATCAAGCGTATTTTAGCTTATTCAACCATGAGCCAAATTGGTTATATGTTTTTGGCTTTAGGTGCAGGGGCATGGCAAGCCTCGATATTTCACTTAATGACTCATGCGTTTTTTAAAGCCTTGTTATTTTTGTCGGCAGGGGCGGTGATTATTGCCTGTCATCACGAGCAAAACATTTTTAAAATGGGCGGTTTATACAAAAAGATTCCTTTTGTGTATGCGTGCTTTTTGGTTGGTGGTGGTGCATTAGCGGCATTCCCGTTTTTAACCGTTGGCTTTTACAGTAAAGATGCCATTTTATTACAAGCCTATGCCAGTGGCCACACCGAGCTATTTTGGGCAGGTTTAGTAGGGGCATTTTTTACCTCTATGTACACCTTCCGTCTAATTTATGTGGTGTTTCATGGCAAAGAAAACGGCCATGCTCATGCCATTCATGGGGTGTCGTACTGGTTACCTTTAGGTGTATTGCTGGTGTTATCGACAGGCGTAGGTGCATTTATACATCAGCCTTTAGAGGGTGTGTTACCTGCTTTTGCGAGTCCAATTAGCGAAGAAACCAAACATTTTGTAGAAATATTGGCGATTGGTGCAGGTTTAGTAGGCTTAGCCATTGGCGCAGCTTTATTTATGGGTGAGCGTCGTATTCCGAGTGCCTTAGCTAGCAGCAGTTTTGGTCAAGCAGTATCACGTTTATGGATGAGTGGTTGGGGCTTTGATTGGTTGTATAACTGGTTATTTGTTAAACCTTTCTTGTTTATTTCGCACCTTAACCGCCGTGATGGTATAGACCAAGCCATAGGCTTGATTCCACGTGTCATGCGTGCAGGCCACGATGCCTTGAGCGTCTCCGAAAACGGTCGTTTACGTTGGTATGCCTCCAGTATTGCCCTCGGCGCAATTTTAGTGCTGGGCATGGTGTTGTATATTCAATTTGCTATGGTAAGAGGCTAAGTCACCCATGATTCTTTCTGCACTTATCCTAATCCCCTTTATTGGTGGTTTATTGTGTTGGCTTGGTGAAAAACTTGGCCTCGGCTTTCCACGCTGGATTGCCTTAATTAGCATGGCTGCCGTGTTTGGCTTGGGTTTATATTTGTGGGCGCACGGTGATTATTCTTTAGCTAATACTGCTGTAGGTAGCGCACCAAACTGGCAACTCGAAGAGCGTTATACGTGGATTCCACATTTAGGTGTGAGTATTCATTTGGCCTTAGATGGCTTGTCGTTGTTAATGGTATTACTCACAGGGTTATTGGGCATTATGGCCATTGGCTGTTCGTGGAGTGAGATTCAGCGTCATGTCGGCTTTTTTCACTTAAACTTATTGTGGAGTTTAGGTGGTGTTATTGGGGTGTTTATCTCGCTAGATATGTTCTTGTTTTTCTTCTTTTGGGAGATGATGCTCGTTCCTGTCTACTTTTTAATTGCCTTATGGGGACATTCAGGCTCAGACGGCAAAAGCCGTATTTATGCCGCCAACAAGTTTTTTATCTTCACCCAAGCGGGTGGCTTAATTATGTTGGTGGGTATTTTGGCTTTAGTATTAGTCAATTATCAAGCGACTGGCGTATTAAGTTTTGATTACGATGCCTTATTAGGCGCACATCAATACATGACTCCCAGTGTAGAAATGGCCATCATGTTGTGTTTCTTTGTGGCTTTTGCCGTCAAGTTACCCATTGTACCGTTTCATTCATGGTTACCCGATGCCCACGCCCAAGCCCCTACCGCAGGTAGTGTGGACTTAGCAGGTATTTTGTTAAAAACAGCCGCTTATGGTTTGTTACGTTTTGGCTTGCCTTTCTTTCCTAATGCCTCGGCTGAGTTTGCGCCCATTGCCATGTGGCTCGGTATTTTTGGTGTGTTTTACGGTGCATTTTTGGCTTTTGCTCAAACCGATATCAAGCGTCTTATTGCCTATACCAGTGTGTCGCACATGGGCTTTGTATTGATTGGTATTTATGCGGGTAACTTACTTACCTTACAAGGTTTAGTTATTCAAATGTTGGCACATGGTATTTGTGCAGGTGGCTTGTTTATTTTATGTGGTCAATTATACGAGCGTTTACATACTCGTGATTTGCGTGAAATGGGTGGCTTGTGGGGACGTTTTAGTTATTTGCCTGCCTTGATGATGTTTTTTGCTGCGGCTTTATTAGGTTTGCCAAGTACAGGTAATTTTGTGGGTGAGTTTTTGATTTTGCTTGGTGCCTTTAAAGTTGTGCCAGTCATTACCATTATTGCCACGGCAAGTTTAATTTTAGCGGGTGTTTACTCCTTAATTATGATTCATCGTGCCTTGTTTGGTCAGCCTAAGTCGCAAGACAAACTGCCTGATTTGTCGGGACGAGAGTTATCGTTAATTGTGAGCTTGGCTGGCATTTTGCTGTTTTTAGGTTTGTATCCACAGCCTGTATTAAATGTTTCACAAGGAGCAATGGCGCGTATTGAGCATATTTATGCGCCAGTTAGCACAAGCTCTGTGATAGCTCCAGCTTCTACATTGGCTCCTTGAGGTGAGTATGAATCTTTCATTTGAGACTTTTTTACCTCTATTGCCTGTAGGTATTTTAGGTTTAACGACCGTCGTGGTGATGTTAGCCATTGCTTTTGCGCGTCATCATTGGTGGAACGCAACCTTAACAGTGTTGGGCTTAAATTTGGCGTTGGTGTCGGTTGTGGCGTTGGTTTGGCATGGCACACCACCTGCGGCAGTAACCCCGTTATTGGTGGTCGATAATTTTGCTTATTTTTATATGGGCTTGATTTTGGTGGCGGCCTTAGCGTGTGCCACCTTAACGCATGCTTTTATTGATAGTTATAAAAACAACCGCGAAGAAATGTATTTGTTGTTGTTAATTGCTACCGCAGGCGCGTTAGTGTTGGTGTGTAGCCGTCACATGGCCTCGTTTTTTATTGGCTTAGAGTTAATGTCTGTGCCCGTGTATGGCATGATTGCTTATACCCATCATCGTAGCCGCTCTTTAGAAAGTGGTATTAAATACATGGTGTTGTCGGCCACCGCATCGGCATTTATGTTGTTTGGGATGGCATTAATTTATGCTCAAACAGGCACATTAGCGTTTTCGGGCGTGAGTGAGCAATTAGGTGCTGGCGCAGCAATGGGGCATTTAGCGTCATTTGGTGTGGGTATGATTGTGATTGGCGTGTGCTTTAAATTGTCTTTAGCACCGTTTCATTTATGGACTCCCGATGTTTATCAAGGCTCACCAGCACCTGTTGGCGCATTTTTGGCCACTGTAGCTAAGGTGTCGGTATTTGCAGTGTTGGTGCGCTTTTTAATCGAAACTCCCTTTGAATATACCGTGCCATTGCGTGACGTATTTACGGTAGTGGCGGTATTGTCGATTATCTTTGGTAACTTATTGGCCTTAATACAAACTAACATTAAGCGTTTGTTGGGTTATTCCTCGATTGCCCATTTAGGTTATTTATTNNGAAGATGCCGACAGCCTGCATCATTATCGTGGTTTATTTTGGCGCAGACCTTACCTAACCGCTGTAATGACGGTGATGATGTTGTCTTTGGCGGGTATTCCATTAACCGCAGGCTTTATTGGTAAGTTTTATGTGATATTAACAGGGGTTAATACAGGTAATTGGTGGTTGCTAGGTGTAGTAGTTTTAGGCAGCGCGATGGGTTTGTATTATTACTTACGTGTTATGGTGACTTTATACATGGCGACTTCGGGTATGCCTAAGCATGATGCTGCTAGTAACTGGGGAGAGCGTACAGGTGGCCTTATGGTATTGGGTATAGCAGGTTTGGTTTTATTGGTGGGTGTGTATCCACAACCTGCTATCGAAGTGGTGCGTATGGCTAAGTTGCTTATATTGCCGCATTGATATCTCAGGACTTACGCATCTCACCGAACACGCGCGTTTTGCATCCTCTCCCTCAGGGAGAGGGTTGGGGTGAGGGCGTGAACAAATAAGCGATAACCGCGTAAGTCCTAATCTGTTGTTGAATAAAAAAAGCCTCATCGAAAGATGGGGCTTTTTTATCGCTTTTTAGCCGAGCTAAAACAGCCCCAAAATCACTTTGCATCAGCCGCCAACAATGCTTTTACCTTAGCAATATATTGTGCTTCAGCCTCTGTTTTACTAATACCTTTTAGTTTTGCCCAAGCATCAAATTTCATGCGTCCAGTAACTTCTAGCATACTAGGCCGTTTGCCCAAGCAATCACCCGTTGTGGCTTGTTTATAGTGGGCGTAAAGAAACAATAGATTCTCGTTGGAGGGTTTTTTGCTTAAGGTGTTTATGTCTTGTTGGGCTTGTTGTAGTGTGGTCATAAAAACTCCGTTCCCTATTTGGGATTATCGATGATTAATCTGAATCTAACTGGCGTTTAAAGTTAAAGTCAGCACATTCGGGTTTTAAGGTATATAACGCAGCGGGTCGTCCTGCGCCTTCTTGTTTGCTTTGGCCTGTTGCACTTAACACTTCTTCACGTTCTAAACGCCGTCTAAATGATTTCTTTTCTATTTCATGTCCCATAATAATTTCATAGGCTTGTTGTAATTCGGTGAGCGTAAAAGGAGTAGCAATTAAATGTGCAGGAATCAAACTATATAACACTTTTGCTCTAACTCTGTCTAACGCACTGTTTAATAATTGTTGATGGTCAAAGGCTAAATTAAGACTTAAAGCATCTTTTACATCCCGCCACTCGCTATGCTCTAAGCCTGTTTGTGGTAACGCTACATAAGGAATCAAGGCAAAATATACCGCCGTCATAGACCAACCGCGTGGGTCACGTGTTTTATTGCCTATCGTGACTAATTGCTCTAAATATGGGGTAGTAATGCCTGTTTTTTTGGTCAGCACCCTTAACGCAGTTGCTTCTAAACTGTCATCATTTTTAATATCAATAAAACCACCTGCCAATGCCCAATGGTCTTTGTGTGGATAGCCGCTGCGTTTAACGCATAACACTTTAAGTTTTTGTTGGTGCAAGGTAAAAATACACACATCAACAGACGCTAAGGGAATAGGGTAATCATGGATATTGTAAGCCGCTAAAAATTCGGCCTCGCTTGTATAAGTTGACATCATTAAATCACTGTAAAAAATATTTTAAAAATTATAGCAGAAAGTGCTTGCTTAATTAGTGGCTTTAGGACAATATATAAACATGCAACGCGGTAGGGGTTCTACCATGTTGATGAAAGCCAAGCAGGATAGACCCGCTTGGTTATCACTAAAAACAAAATGACTGGGGATTCCATCATGAGCAACATTCTTCTTAATGCCGATTCGTACAAAGCCTCGCACTTTTTACAATATCCACAAAACACCTCAACAGTTTCTAGCTACATTGAGTCTCGTGGCGGTTTATTTGATGCGACTTTATTTTTTGGTTTACAGGCTTTTATCAAACAAACCCTACTCAAGCCGTTTAACCAAGCCGATATTGATGAAGCAGACGAATTATTAGCTGCTCATGGTGTGCCGTTTAATCGCGCAGGTTGGCAATATATTTTGGATAACTATAACGGCTTTTTACCCTTAGAAATCCAAGCTGTGCCAGAGGGTTCAGTCGTTGCCACGCACAATGTTTTAGTGCAAGTACAAAACACCGATGCGAATTGTGCTTGGTTAA
>DDBM01000131.1:0-4596 GCA_002333125.1 Moraxellaceae bacterium UBA2032
CGTACTTTTCCTGTGTCGGGTCGTTTTTCGGGTGAGCAAAAAGCGGTTTATGAGATTGTATTAGAAGCACAATTAGCGGCTATTGATGCGGTGCATCCTGATAATCATTGGGATAAACCGCATACGGTGGCGGTAGAAATTTTAACGCAAGGTTTGCTCGACTTAGGTTTGTTACAAGGCTCATTAAGCGAAAACCTAGAAAAAGAATTATATCGTGAGTTTTATATGCACCGTACAGGCCATTGGTTAGGTATGGACGTGCATGATGTAGGTGATTATAAATTGGCTGACGAATGGCGGCAACTCGAAGCAGGCATGGTATTAACCATTGAACCGGGTTTGTATATTGCACCCGATAATGAACGTGTTTCGGCTAAATGGCGTGGTATTGGCATTAGAATTGAAGATGATGTGTTGGTCACCAAAACGGGCCACGAGGTTTTAACCGATGCCGCACCTAAGTCAGTGATTGATATTGAACAACTTATGAAAGGCTAAAACGTGCAAGCAGATATAGTCATTGTTGGCGCAGGCATGGTCGGCAGTTTATTGGCCGCTTCTTTACAGCATTTATCACTTAATATTGTGGTAATAGACCAAATACACGCCACTGAGCCAAATAATCAAGCCCCTTATGAGCCACGTGTTTCGGCGTTAACTCGTGCTAGTCAAAATATGTTGACCCATGTAGGCGCATGGTCGTTGGTTAAACAAAAACGCTACGCGCCTTTTAGTACTATGCAAGTGCGTGAGCAAGAAGGGCATGGTGAGTTATTATTTTCGGCTTATGATGTTGGCGTGAGTCATTTAGGCTGTTTAGTCGAAAATAATTTATTGCAATGGGCTTTAACTGAGTGCGCTGTACAAGGCGGTGTCAAACTTATTGTGCCAGACAAAGTCGTTGCGTTGGAGCGTTTAACGCAACAATGGCAAGTCACGTTGGCCAGTGGCACAGTTATCACTACGCCTTTGGTTGTGGGTGCAGATGGTGCATTTTCGGCGATTCGTCAATTAGTAGGTATAGGCATTGATACATGGGATTATCAGCAACAAGCGATTGTTTGCACCGTTAAAACCCAACAGCCACACCAAGATTGTGCGCGTCAGGTTTTTTTGGGTTCAGGCCCTTTAGCCTTTTTGCCTCTGCCCGATGAACATTATTGCTCCATTGTGTGGTCGATAAAAAATGAAGAAGCTGCACGCATTTTGGCATTATCGGATGATGACTTTAAAGCACAATTAAGCCGTCATTTTGCCCAAGAATTAGGTGCAGTGGAGTGGTGTGATACGCGCTATGCTTTTCCACTCATTGCTCGTCATGCACAGCGATATTTTTTAGAAGGTTTGGCGTTGGTTGGGGATGCCGCACATACCATTCACCCACTCGCAGGGCAAGGCGTAAATTTAGGCTTTTTAGATGCTGCGGTGTTAGCCGAAGAAATAGAGCATAGTCTCAAACGGGGTTTGGCTTTAGGAAATATGCAAAGTCTAAGTCGTTATAGCCGTCGTCGTCGCCCTCATAATGCCTTAATAATGCACAGTATGACGGCCTTAGAGCGAGCTTACGCGCTTAAACAACCTGCTTTAGTGGTGGCGCGTAATGAGGCGGTGCGTCAAATAAATCATCATCTGTGGCTTAAAGGTTTTTTTGAAAAACAAGCCATGGGTTTAGTCGGTGATTTACCCACAATGGCTCATTAATGTCGAATCTTAATAAATTGTATAAATTTGCTTAATAAGCCGTCAATCAACACCAAATACCGCTAGAAATTTTCAAAAAAAGCGGTAAAAATTTACGAGGTTTGTTAATCTGCGCTCAATTAACTTTTGCTGTTTGTATGATAAATAAGAGGAGTCATTAAAATGGCTAACAATGATTATGATGATGAATTTGACGAAACCGCTGACACCGTAGATGAAGATCCTATTGACGATGATGTCGTCATAGAAAGTGACAATGATGACTCTCCTGCGAGTAAGAACAAAGAAAAAGAGAAAGATATTTTGGCTGATGCCGAAACCTTAACGGTCTCGAGTAAAGAAGCGGCACGTCGTCAATTAGAAGAAGAGATGGAACGGTTTTTATCGGCAGGCGGTAAAATTCGTCAGATTCCACCAGATGAAAGTACCGACCCACCTAAGCGTCCTAGTGGCGGTTATGGTTCTAAATCTATTTGAAATGCTTAAATTCCCTCTCCTTTGAGGAGAGGGCTAGGGTGAGGTGTTTTGAATTGATATATTCGTTCTATAAATCAAATAAATCTATTTGCTCACCCGATTGTGCTTTTTTGGCCGCCTTACGATGCTTCCACCATCGTTGTGCTAGTGTTAGGGCAGCTTCTGGGTCAGTCGCCTTTTTTAAGCCCATTAAGGCTAAAGCCAATGTGCCAATGACGGCTGCTTCACCATATTGATGTGGTTTTTTACCACGCCATACCGCCAAAAAATCATCTAATTCAAAGGCTTCTTCGGCTTGATGACGTTCTTCAAACATCATTGGCCATTCTAAATCA
The DNA here is from genome assembly GCA_002333125.1 of Moraxellaceae bacterium UBA2032. Taxonomy (GTDB): domain Bacteria; phylum Pseudomonadota; class Gammaproteobacteria; order Pseudomonadales; family Moraxellaceae; genus Agitococcus. Next base: position 2,514 of record DDBM01000131.1, read on the forward strand.
TACAGCTCACCATCTTGAATGCCTTTAACTAAACAACGGCCATCAGGATTACGTTCAAACTCGCCACCTTCACCNNTCGGCTAAAGGAGGGCAATAGGCATCGAGTGACAAATACGCAAAATTGCGTGTATCCAGTGTTTCTTGTACCTCATGCCATGTTTGACATAAGTTATGACCTAAGACGGGCAAGACTTCTTCGGTGTACAAACGATTAACGGTATGGCCACTCACGCCGTGCATAAACACGCGCACGCCATTTTCGGCCAAGACTAAAGCGGCTAACAAAAACCACGGATAATGTTTACGTTTGCCTGCATAAGACGACCAATCTAAATCAACCGAAATGTGTGGTGCATTTAGCCAATCACGCGTGGCCTGAACAAAACCTGCTAATTCTTCTGGAGACTCTTCTTTAACGCGCAATAACATCAAAAAAGCCCCTAATTGAGCTTCTAATACATCACCTGTTAAAATCATACCAAACGCGGTATGCGCTTCTTCAAAACTTAAAGAGCGGCTACCACTTTTGCCTTTACCCAAAATACGNNAATATCCTAAATACAGTTAGGTGGTTTGGGTAAGCCCGCTAGTTTAGCAATGCTTTTGGCAGGAGTGCCACCACCAAACAGTTGCATCACATAAATACTGCTACTTTTTTGTGTGCCTAATTGTTGAGCTAAGTATTTTAATAAAACGCGTGTGGTGGGTGAGCGTTGGTATTGACTATAAAAATCGCGTATGGCGTTGATTATTTCCCAATGNNTTGTAGATGTTTGAGATAGCCGTCATCATCAACTTCAAGCTCAATGCCAGCTAAGACTACGTTCATAGCTTACTCCTAACTGAACAAATCGCGCATAATCTATACCTTCAACATCGCTACTGTGTTTATCGAGCCATGTATGTGCGCTAAAGGTTTTTTCACTTAACAATCTATAGAGTGGTCTTGGCAAAAAATCATCCAAATCACTGCTGTAAATTGCTTCGGCCAAAAAAACGAGGCCATCATCTGGTAATAAACTATGTTTTATTTGTGTGCGAAGCTCTGGCGATAAACAGCGACTAATTAAGTGTAAAGTGGCCATAATTATATTCTAATCACAAAGGTATGTTGATTAATAAACGAAGCCATGTCTGAATGAGAGAGGGCTTTGGCTTTAATGGCCAAATCGTCTAAGGCGAGTTGACGTTGTAACAGGCTGTCAAAGTCTACATACACATTTTCTACATCATATAACGANNTTGAATAAACAGGGGAGCTGGGTTCATGTTAACTTCCTACAAAACTGAATGTTCTGTCAGCCTCAAGCAACCATTCGGTGAGTGTACCTAATCCTGTTAAATTAAATCCTTGGGCTAAATTACTGCCTTGTAACTGGTGGCGGTGAGCGTTGTCGGCATCAGTAATACCACGCCTAAGAGCGGCTGCCACACAAACAGCCAATTCAAATTGATGTTCTTGTGCCAATTGTTGCCATAATTGGCTTAAATTTAAGGCATCTTGTGCAGGGCTTAATAAACAATTAGCCACTTGTACGCCATCACCATAAAAAAAAGTACGCACTGTATGACCTTGTTTTAAGGCAGCTTGGGCAAAATAATAGCTGTGCCATGCGTTGCTATGGCTCACAGGGGCGGTAATTAACAAGACAAAAATCATATAATACGGTTCAATAATGGCGTGGTTTTAGGTGTTAGTCCTAAAAAGTAAGGTTTGCAGAGCGTCGCTAATTATGGCGTAATCTGTGAGTAATGAGAATTCAAAAAACAAAATATCACTCGTTAAGTGAGTGGATTTTGTTTTTTGGTGATAATAAACAAACTTATAGTATCGCCAAGATAGCATTATAAGTTGCAACAAGGTTTTAGAGGCAAAAATGCAGCCATATTTATTGAGCTTAGACCAAGGAACAACCAGTACCCGCGCCATTATTTTTAATTTGCAAGGGCAAGCCGTTGGCCGAGCGCAGCGTGAGCTTAAACAATACTTTCCTGCCGATGGTTGGGTTGAGCATGACGCACAAGAAATCGCCGATGCGTCTTTAGCGGTGTGTCGTGAAGCTTTACAACAAAGTGGTATTAC
>DDBM01000131.1:4611-5064 GCA_002333125.1 Moraxellaceae bacterium UBA2032
AAATTAGCATGGATTTTAGATAATGTAGCTGGTGTGCGTAAGCGTGCTGAAAAAGGCGAATTAGCCTTTGGTACCATTGATACATGGCTTATTTGGCAATTAACAGGCGGCAAAAAACACGCCACCGATGCCACCAATGCCGCNNCATACCCAAGAATGGGACGAAGAATTACTTAAATTATTTAATATTCCTGCCAGTTTATTGCCTGTAGTACAAGATTCGGCCAGTGATTTTGGTTTAACTCAAACCCAGCTTTTTGGCGCACCGATTCAAATTGGTGGCGTCGCAGGTGACCAACAAGCGGCTTTAATTGGACAAGCATGCTTTAGTGCAGGCATGGTTAAAAGCACCTATGGCACAGGTTGTTTTATGGTGATGAATACGGGTGATGAGGCAATTACCTCTACCCATAGATTGTTAACCACCGTGGGTTATCGCTTAAATGGCAAAGT
>DDBM01000131.1:5164-5509 GCA_002333125.1 Moraxellaceae bacterium UBA2032
TTACACACCTTGCGTGTTGATGGTGGCATGGCGGTTAATAATTGGTTAATGCAAGCCTTGTCGGATATTGTAGGCGTATGTGTTGATAGACCAACGGTCACCGAAACCACCGCTTTAGGTGTAGCATGGTTGGCAGGATTACATGTAGGTAAGTTTGCCTCGCTTGATGCTATTGCTGAGTTATGGCATTGTCAGCGTGAGTTTACACCCACCATGAGTATAGAAAAGCGCGAGCAAATGTATGCAGGCTGGTTAGATGCGGTACAGCGTGTTACCTATAAGCCTGTGTAATCAGTTTTTATTTATAGAGAGTAGATATTAGCGTTTACTCTCTATAAATAGTTC
>DDBM01000132.1 GCA_002333125.1 Moraxellaceae bacterium UBA2032
TTTTAAAAGTGAGGGTGTATCCAATTTTGGATATGCCTTTTTTATTGGCTATAATCACTTGCAATATGCACAAACGTACATACAATAAGAATTATTATGATAAAGATTGAATACGACCCCGACAAAGCCGCATTAAACCCGATTAACCATGAGGGAGTTACTTTTGATGAAGCCAAAGCCGTATTACTAGACCCTTACGCTTTAACTAAAGAAGATACAGACGCGCAAGGTGAACAGCGTTTTACATCTTTGGGCATGGGGGCTAAAAATCGTGTTTTGGTGGTAGTTTGGACGTTACGCCACGACACAGTAAGGCTCATATCCGCTTGGAAAGCGAATCAACCACAGAGAAAACACTATGACAAACAATTCTGACCCTGTTTATAACGAATTAGCCGACCTTGATTTTGGCGATGCAAAACCCGTGTCTAAAACTCCTGTATTAGCCGCATTACAAGCGCAGCAAGAGGGAAAAACCCGTGTGACCATGCGTATAGATAGCAAGGTTTTAGCCGTGTTTAAAGCCAAAGCCGAAGCCACAGGCGGCAATTATCAAACCATGATTAACCAAGCATTACAGGAATACGCACAAGGCTTAACATTGGTTGATGTTATCCGCGATACCATACGCCAAGAGTTGCACCATTAAGTAAATAACCTTGTGACGACAGACCGCCTTAGTGCGGTTTTGTCATTTATGGCCTCATGTTTATTTACTGGCAAATAATCGACACGTTTTAGGTTTATGTTGATGGATTAAATACTACAAAATACTACTTTTACGCCATTAGACCCGTAAAACAAATTTACTTTTACCTACGTTGATGGATTAGAAAATAAAAAACCACTCAAAGCTAACAACATCAAGGCTTACAGGCTGTTTTGTGAATTACCCTATCAATGTAGTTTTCTTTTATTTACCTTTACTAAACCTTTACCAACAATAGCCTATAAAGTGTGTGTACTGACATTTTAATAGCCACCTTGTTACCGCCACCGAATTATTATTTTTAGGGGATAAATAGGCTTTTTAGGGGGGTAGCAAAATAAAAAGGGGGTACTTTTGGGGATACTTTTCAATATAAGCAAAAATAAAATCATTACAAAACAATAAATTAAGTGCTTAATGTGGATTCCGCTCAATAATACATTCAGTATTATCTAAAAAGCCTGTAGTCTCAAAGATTACGGGCTTTTTATTGTCTGCAATATTTATTAAAAAAGTAACAAATGAGGGTACTTACTAGTCCCCTAACACAATTCACTATACTTTTAATAAGCCTTCTACGCAGCTAATTAACTCAGACTCAGCCACTTCTTTAACTAGATACGCTTTAGCTCCTTGACGCAAACCCCAAAGCCTGTCTGTTTCTTGGTCTTTAGTACTCACAATCACAATAGGGATGTTAGCCGTTGCAGGATTTTTACTTAATTGACGTGTCGCCTGAAAACCACTCATCACAGGCATAATAACATCCATCAAAATAAGGTCAGGTTGAAGCTTTATTGCAGCTTCTATGCCTTCTTGACCTGTTTGTGCCACAGTACAAGTATAGCCATGTTGCTCCAATAAGTGCCGCATTGCCTCTATGTAGGTTGGTGAATCATCCACAATCAAAATATGCGCCATAACCTTCCCCCTAATTTTAAACGACTCACACCTAGTCACGTGCAAGTCAACTGTTTGTACTTATTCTTTTTTATCGTTAAGGAACTGCTAATATATTTATAGTAGAACTTGCTAGGTTTAGCATGTTTTTTATGTGAATACAAATATACCTATCAGCTAAACACCAGATAAAATAAACAACGCCATTCCACCTGCAATAGATGTTACAGAGTAATGCGTAATTCTTGATTATTTATTTGTAGATAATTGCCGTAGCGTGGTTACACTCTGCCCTGATATTCCCCAATTATCAGTATCGACTTCGTCAATCACTACAACTGTGGTGGCTGGGTTTTTATTTAATACTCGTACTAACAAATCGGTAACACCTGCAATCAACTCGGCTTTTTGTGCGGTTGTTGCACCCTCTTTAGTAATTTTGATATTAACGTAAGGCATAAATCTATCCTATTTAAACGTGTGTCGTCGCTATTTAAAAAAGGGCGCAACTTGTGCGCCCTCTCTTACTCAAAAACTTACAACATTGGCCACTTCATCGAATCAACGGTCATACGAATGATTTTACGACGGCTCTCGTCATAAGGGGGGAAGAATAAACGCACCATCATTAATTTAGAGGCTTTAACCACGGCTCGTTCATGAGAAAATGCTTTAAAACCAAAATGACCATGTGAGTTGCCAATGCCTGAGTTATTCACGCCACCAAAAGGCAAATTACCATGCACAAACTGCATTAAACAGTGATTAATACACACACCGCCCGAACTAGTACGCGTCACGACTTTTTGCACCACATCATCGTTATAACTCCATACATACAACGCTAAAGGCTTAGGATTAGCATTAATCTCGGCAATGACTGTGTCGATGTCGCTATAACCAATAATAGGCAATACAGGGCCAAAAATTTCTTCACTTAAAATGTGTGCATTAGCAGGCACTTGGTCAAGAATAGTCGGCGCAACATAACATCGCTCTATGTCCACCTCACCGCCTGTCATGACTTTTGCACCTTTTTCAACGGCATCATTTAACAAACCTGCAACCCGTTGTGTATGCCGTTGATTAACGATGCGTGTTAAATCTAAACTCGATTTTTGCTCACTGGGTGTTAGACCATAACGTGCCTGAATCACAGAGCGACACGCATCTATAAACGCATCTTTGACGGCGTTATGTACATAAATATAATCGGGCGCAACACAGGTTTGGCCATTATTTAAAAACTTGCCCCACATCAAGGTTTCTGCTGCTACTTGTAAATTGGCCGTTTCGTCAATAATCGTCGGAGATTTTCCGCCTAACTCTAAAGTGACGCTGGTTAAGTTTTTGGCTGCGGCTGCCATAACCACTTTGCCCACCATCGGTGAGCCTGTAAAAAAGATATGGTCAAAAGGCAAGGCTAACAAAGCTTCGGATGTGGCTAAACCACCTTCAAATAAAGCCACTTCGTTAGATGAAAACACATCTTGAATAATATCGGCCATGACTGCCGACACATTGGGCATCATTTCTGACGGTTTAATAATCGCGGTATTACCTGCCGCTAAAGCCGACACTAAAGGGCCAAAACATAAGTTTAATGGGTAATTCCACGGGGCAATAATTAACACTCGGCCACGCGGTTGATATTCTACCCATGCGCTAGTGGTGAGCATCAAACTGGTCGGACTCACTTTTTGTGGCTTCATCCATTGCTTTAATCGCCCTACTGCATGGCGAATTTCGTCCAAAACAGGCATTAACTCAGTCACATCGACTTCGGCCACAGGCTTACGGTAATCTAATTCAAAGGCATGATAAAACGCTTGTCTATGTTCTAAGACCGCTTCACGCAAACGCTTTAAACGCGTAATACGTTGTTCGGCTACCGACTCACGCCACCGAATGGCAGTGGCTTGTTGTGAGTCAAATACAGTTTTTATCTGTTGTGGGTCGGATTCTGTAATCATAGCAACGGGTGACATCGTATTCATTGTTAATAACTCTTTATTTAATTTTGGTACTTATTTGTTAGGTATAGCGCATACGCCATAATTGCTCAATGGCAATCGCGAGGGCAATGTCTTTGCCTGTGACTGTTTGCACATCGTGTGTTGTCAGCCCAATAACCACTTTATTATAGGAATTAGACCAATCAGGATGATGGCTAGCACGTTCGGCTAACATGGCAACTTGGGTCATAAAACCAAAGGCTTCGATAAAATCCTTAAAGAGATATTCTCGATGTAATTTGCCTGCCTTCATACGCCAATCGGGATGCCCATGAAAAAATGGCTCTAAGCTGAGGTAGTTCATAGTTATTATAATGAGTTGAGCAAAAGTTGGTATCATCGTACCAAAGCTCACGGCTTAAACAAGCTGAAATTTAGATTTTATGAAGGTTTTAATTTTAGGGGCTAGTGATATTTGAAACCAGTGCCTATTTTAGGCTAAATTTTGATCATGTTACGCTATTTTTCCCTCACTCTAACTCTCTCCCACAGGGAGAGAGAACTCGCTCTCCCGTTGGGTGAGGGCTAAATCAAAACATCAACAGTCCTTAATCTCTACACATTTAAATCAGATAACTCAATTTCTAAGGCATCCAGCGAGATTCTAATTTCGACCACCGACATCGCCAATGACCCCATTAAACACAACAAGCTAACCGCAAATGTCCAACGTCCTGCTTGTTCGTTGTCAAAAAACAAACACAGCATAGACACCACACAAAAGAAAAAACTAATACCACCATAGGTTTGCATACGTCTAATTAAACGTAAGCGTTTGCGTAAATTAGCTAATTGACCATGATAACTGGCCAAATGTTTTCGTTGTTCGTGGTTGGCGTGTAGGCTTCTAATTAAAGTCGCTAAGGCCAAAAAACGATTGGTATAAGCCAGCATTAATAACGAAATCGCAGGAAACAAAATCGCGGGGGTAGTCACGTTCATTTCCATTACGTTATTCCCCTAAATAAGCAGCGCGCACGCGCTCATCGGCAGCTAACGCTTTGGCATCACCCTCTAAACTTATTTTGCCACTTTCCATCACATAAGCACGTTGGGCTAAAGCAAGCGCAGCTTTGGCGTTTTGCTCTACTAACAATACCGCCACCCCTTCTTGGGTTACTTCGCTAATGGTGGCAAAGATTTTTTCGACCATAATCGGGGCTAAGCCCATAGACGGCTCATCTAACAACAGTAATTTAGGTTTACTTAATAAGGCTCTTACAATGGCCAACATTTGTTGCTCACCGCCCGACAACGTACCTGCCAATTGGGTTTTACGCTCATATAAACGTGGAAAACGCTCAAAAGCTTGGTCTAACTCAGACTCGTGTAATTGACGATGATACGCGCCCATACGTAAATTTTCGGCCACCGTGAGTTTAGAAAAAATACCGCGTCCTTCGGGAACTAAGGCCAAGCCATGTTTAACACGGTCATGTATAGGAATGCTGAGTAAGTTTTTACCTTGATATAAAATCTTGCCACCCGCAGGTTTGAGCAAACCACCCAAGCAATTTAGGGTAGAGGTTTTGCCTGCGCCATTTGCGCCAATTAAACTGACCAACTCGCCTGCATTAACATGAAAACTAATGCCTTTGACCGCTTGAATGCCGCCATAGGCAATTTGTAAATTATTCACCGTAAGCAAACTCATGCGCTGCCTCCTAAATAAGCAGCAATCACTTTGGGGTCTTTTTGCACATCAGCAGGCACACCTTCGGCAATCAATTGACCAAAATCTAACACCGCTACGCGATGACACAAGCCCATCACCAACTTTACATCATGCTCAATTAATAACACACTGGTACCATCTTCATAAATACGTTGAATCAATTTGGATAGCTCGGCAGTTTCGGTAGGATTCATGCCTGCGGCGGGTTCGTCTAAAGTAAGCAAGGCAGGCTCGGTGGCTAAAGCACGGGCAATTTCTAAACGGCGTTGGTCGCCATAAGACAAGGTTTTGGCAATACGCTGTGCCGACGACTCTAAACCCACATAGGCTAATAAAATCATAGAGTTATCTAAAATAGCTTGTTCTTCGGCACGGGCTTTGGGTGTGCGTAAAATTGCCCCAATTACGCCTGTTTTTGTTTTGCTATGCCGCCCTACCATGACATTTTCGAGGGCGGTCATATCTTGAAATAAACGAATATTTTGAAAAGTACGCGCAATGCCACGAATCAAAATTTCATGCGGTTTGAGGCTTAACGGTAACGGCTTACCATTAAACTGACGCTCGCCACTATCGGCTTCGTATAAGCCTGTAATCACATTAAACAAGGTGGTTTTACCTGCCCCATTAGGGCCAATTAAACCGTAAATACAGTTTTGGGGAATGGTTAACGACACATCTTTGAGGGCATGAATCCCACCAAAGCGTTTTTGGATATGCGAGAGTTGAAGTAATGCTGTCATTGATTTTCTAACTTAGATTCTGAGTTTGCTGCGGCTTGTAGCTGCCGCCATTCGACTAATTCAGGGTTATTGACTCGAGCATAAACATCCTCAACTGTTAGCGTTAAACCAATCGCCTCAAACGTGACACTATCACCTAAATAAAAATGCTCCGATTGCCAACCATTACGGCGACGAATCACTTCTATGTCCACAAAATCTTGTTCAATTAACACATACTCTAACAAGGTATTGATTTGTGTATAAGCGATGCGTTTAATGGTTTCATCGGTGCGACGTGTGCTTTTAGACAACACTTCGACAATAAGCGTAGGGCTTTGAGTCACATGACTATCATCATTCAAGCCTGAGCAATCTACTAATACATCAGGGTAAAAATATTTAGTCCCTACTTTTACTTTCATGTCTGATATATAGGGCTGACACGGTTTTCCCTCTAAATGATTACCAAATTTACGCGCCACATTTAGCGATATGCGGTTATGGCTGGCACTCGCTCCTGCCATAGCAAACACTTCACCATCTATATATTCGTGTTTAATGTCAGCTATTTTTTCGCCTGCCAAATACTNNCGTTGTAATGGGTTAATTACCTCACGCAATACTTCGGGGGTGAGCGTTAACAAAATCGCGCCTAAAATAACACCACCTATATGCCCCATGCCACCCAAAACCACCATACATAACACCATGATGGATTCCATTAAGCTAAAACTTTCGGGGCTAATAAAGCCTTGAAAACTCGCAAATAAACCACCTGCCACACCGCCAAAACTCGCCCCCATCGCAAAGGCTAATAATTTAATATTGCGCGTGTTAATACCCATTGCTTTGGCGGCTAATTCGTCTTCTCTAATTGCCATCCATGCCCTGCCAATACGCGAGTTTTCTAAACGAATACAAATAAAAATGGTGAGCAAAGCCAACACTAAAAACAAATAATAATAACTATAAGCCGAGCTAAAATGATGCCCTGCAATATCTAAACCATTACCAAAATCAAAACCGCCTATTTTGATATTATCGACCATGTTAATCCCTTGAGGCCCATTCGTAATATTAACGGGACGATCAAGATTATTCATAAACAAACGTACAATTTCGCCAAAACCAAGCGTGACAATCGCTAAATAATCACCGCGTAAACGCAAGGTAGGCGCACCTAAAATAACACCTGCCAAACACGCAAAGCCTGCCCCAATCGGCAAAATTGACCATGCGGACCAATGAATATTTAAGTGGGGTGAGGCTAATAACGCCATCGCATACGCGCCCACCGCATAAAACGCGATATAGCCCAAATCGAGCAAACCTGCATAACCCACCACAATGTTTAAGCCCAAAGCCAACATAATATACAGCAAGCAAAAATCTAAAATTCGTACCCATGACGCGCCAAACTGCCCCACCATAAAGGGGGCAAACACTAAGGCCAACGCGACCAAACCATAAGACAACCAAATTTTTTTCATTATGGACGCTCCGCCATTTTTTCGCCCATTAAGCCTGATGGTCTAAACACTAACACCAAAATCAGCACTAAAAAGGCAAAAATATCTTGGTACTGGCTGCCCAAAAAGTTATTGGTTAAGTCACCCAAATACCCTGCGCCCACACTTTCTATGATTCCTAATAAAAGCCCACCAATCACCGCACCTGCAATATTACCAATGCCACCCAAAACAGCAGCACAAAAGGCTTTTAAGCCCAATAAAAAGCCCATATAGGCATGGGCTTGTCCATAGTTAGCAGCAACCATAATGCCCGCTACCGCACCTAAACATGAGCCTAAAATAAAGGTCATGGCAATCACTTGATTAACATTGACACCCATCAACGAAGCCACGTTAGGATTTTGGGCAGTGGCACGCATGGCTCGACCAAGTTTGGTTTTTTGCACTAATAACCACAAGCCCAACATCATCACAGTTGCTAATACAATAATACTCACTTGCAAAGGGGTAATAACCGCCCCTGCAATATGGTACGGTTCATTGGCAAAAATGCTTGGAAACGGTGTGTACTGCTTGCCCCAAATCATCATCGCTAAGTTTTGTAATACAATAGATACGCCAATCGCAGTAATTAACGGAGCTAAACGGGGTGCATTGCGTAACGGTCTGTAGGCGACACGTTCAATGCTATAACCCAAAAAAGCACAAACAGGAATCGCCATTAACACGCTGGCACACACCAGCAATAATGGCGAGAGGTCGCCAAAATGCCCCAACAATAAATTAAGACACGTAATACAAACCATCGCCCCAATCATGACAATTTCGCCGTGGGCAAAATTAATTAAACCTAAAATGCCATACACCATGGTATAGCCAAGTGCGATAAGTGCGTAAATACTGCCTAAAATCAGGCCGTTAATTAACTGTTGGGCAAAGATATCCAATGTTTCAAACTCTCAAAAAACAATTGCTAATAATAAAACGCGATAAATCCATAACCACATCGAACAAAACGTGTCTTTGCCTGCCGCAGGCCGTATCTAACTAGCCATGCTCGGCATAGTTAATAATGGCGGCTGCGGCACTCTCATCAAAAATATGTGCCATTTTAGCTAAATTGGTTGGTACTAATTCTTCCACCACATAACGGGCATTTTCAAAAATAGAGACTTGGGTGCTAAGCAAAGTATGTAACTCGGCACTTAGGGTTAAGCTATTGGTAATGACTTTATTATCAAAAGAATAATGTTCTTGGTCGGTCACGGTATATTCTAAAAGCAACTGTCCGTCTTTGTGTAATAACTTAATACTCACCAAGTCGCGGCGCAGTAATAAGCCATAACGCTCTTTTAGATTGGGTAAAATTTCTAAGCTGTGGGACTGAAAAGTGTCAAATAATTGTTTCATGGTTTTTATTCTCGTTATGAGGTTGTAGGGGCGTGATGCTCGCGCCCTTTTATAATGGACAGCACATAGGGCGCAATCATGCACCCCTACGCCATCAAAACATCAACAGACCAGTTTAATTAGCGAATAAATTCGCCTCTACAAATAATAACTACTGAGCCGCCACCGTTTTTAATACTTGCCACTCGCCTTTAACCACACGGTACACCGTGATTGAACCACCTTGTAAGTCGCCTTTGTCGTCAAACTTAATATTAGCGGTTACGCCGCTATAATTAGTCTTAGCCATTTCGGGTAAATACTTAGCAGGTTCAGCCGAGTTAGCACGTTGCATGGCTTCGGCCATGACCATCATGGCATCGTAGCAATAGGGTGCGTACAACTGAATTTTGCCGTATTTGCTTTCAAATTTTTGTTTAAAGTCTGCGCCTTTAGGCATTTGGTCTAAAGGTACACCTGGTAAAGAAGCCGTGACTCCTTCGGCGGCCGCACCTGCTAATTTCATAAACTCAGCGGTATGAATGCCATCACCACCCAAAAACTGCGCTTTTAAACCCAAAGTTTGTAATTGTTTAACCATTGGTGCGCCTTGGCCGTCCATGCCACCATAAAACACCAAATCAGGTGCAGCACCCTTAATTTTGGTTAAAATCGCGGTAAAATCTTGGGCTTTGTCGTTAGTAAACTCATGCACCACAATGCTTGCACCTGCGGCTTTTGCGGCTTTTTCAAATTCGTCGGCTAAGCCTTGGCCATAAGCAGTACGGTCATCAATAATGGCAATTTTTTTAGCATTCATGTCGTTAACCGCAAACTCACCCAAGACTTTGCCTTGTTGCACATCGTTAGCCATGACACGAAACGCGCCTTTATAGCCTTGTTGAGTGTATTTAGGATTAGTGGCTGAGGGCGAGATTTCGACAATACCTGCATCGTTATAAATACGCGACGCGGGAATGGTTGTGCCTGAGTTTAAGTGACCAATCATGCCACTCACTTTGTCATCTACAAATTTTTGGGCAACGGTGGTTGCAATACGAGGGTCGGCTTGGTCGTCTTCGGACTCTAGTTGAAATTGTACTTTTTGGCCACCAATACTAAAACCTTGGGCATTAAGGTCATCAATAGCCAAACGCACGCCATTTTCGTTGTCTTTACCCAAATGTGCTTGAGGGCCTGTTAATGGAGCAGCATGACCGATTTTAACCACCAAGCCGCCTGTATTTGCTGTGCCGTCGATTTTAGCGGCTTCTTCTTTTTTGCTACAACCTGCTACAGCAATGGCAGCAGCCAACAAGCTCATGCTTAATATTTTATTCATAATAGACTCCTTTAATAATAAGCAACCCTGTGGCCGCTTGAGATGGGCTAATTCTAGCAAGGTTCTTGCCAAGATGGACAATTTGTTAGGCTACAACACTAATAAATTACGCTAAACTACTGCTAACTGCTAACTGCTAACTGCTAACTGGAAATACTATGTCCCCTACCCTTGCGTTGACTTTAGATTTAATTCGCTGCCCCTCTGTTACGCCTGTTGATGCTAATTGCCAAGAATTGATGATTCAACGTTTAGAAAAAATTGGCTTTGTGGTTGAACGCTTACGTTTTGGTGAGGTAGATAATTTTTGGGCGCGTCGTGGCACTGTTTCGCCCGTATTAGCCTTTGCAGGTCATACCGATGTTGTGCCAACTGGCTCACTTAGCGCATGGCACAGCGAGCCATTTGCCCCCGAAATTCGTGATGGTGTGTTGTATGGCCGTGGTGCAGCCGACATGAAAGGCTCATTAGCAGCAATGGTCGTTGCCTGCGAAAACTTTGTGGCTCAACATCCTAATCATCAAGGGTCTATTGCCTTTTTAATTACCAGCGACGAAGAAGGCGTGGCTAAAGACGGCACAGTAAAAGTTGTTGAACACTTAGAAGCGCGTCAAGAAAAAATGACATGGTGTTTAGTGGGCGAACCCTCAAGCAGCAAAGCCATTGGCGATGTGATTAAAAATGGTCGGCGTGGCTCGTTAAATGGCATATTAAAAGTCATTGGCAAACAAGGCCATGTGGCTTATCCACAATTAGCCGACAACCCGATTCATAAAGTCGCGCCTGCCCTTGCTGAGTTAACTAACCAAATATGGGATAACGGTAATAGCTTCTTTCCTGCAACCAGTTTTCAAATTTCTAATATTCATTCGGGAACTGGCGCAAATAATGTGATTCCTGCCGATATTGACGTGGTTTTTAACTTTAGATTTTCGACAGAAGTTACCGCCGAACAGCTTAAAGAACGTACCGAGACCATCTTAAACAAACATGGTTTAACGTATGACTTGGCATGGAGTTTGAGTGGCTTGCCCTTTTTAACCGCTAAAGGTGAATTGGTTGCTGCAAGTGTTGCGGCCATTAAGGAAATCACAGGTTTAGATACCGAATTATCTACCAGTGGCGGTACATCAGATGGGCGTTTTATTGCTCCTACAGGCGCACAAGTTTTGGAGTTAGGGCCGATTAACGCCACCATTCATCAAATTAATGAATGTGTGAATGTAGCCGATTTAGACATTTTAACCCAATTATACCAAGGTATTTTGGTACGGTTATTAGCCAAGTAATTTCAAGACGTTACTGTATTAAAAAGTTAACACGCGCCACCAAAAATCACACCATTTTTAAAAGCCCCATTACACAGGATTTCTACATGAACGATACGATATTAACCGAAGAGTCAGAACATAAACTTAGCTTACGACACCTTGCCGAAGGTGATTATGCCGATGTTAAAGAGTTATGGGATGATATTTATGCCAACTTAAATACAGGCTATCCCGAAAAAAAGTTTAGAGCGCAACTTAAAGCCTTTCCCGAAGGACAAATTTGCATCGAAGACCACGGCAAAGTCGTGGCTGCTGCTTTTTCGGTGGTAGTTGATTATGACAAATTTGGCGACAAACACACCTATGAAGAAATTACAGGCGATGCTTATTTAACCACTTACGATCCTAATGGCGATGTTTTATATGGCGTTGATGTCTTTGTATCGTCTCAATATCGTGGTATGCGTTTGGGGCGCAGATTATACGAGGCGCGTAAAGAACTGTGTCAAAACTTAAATTTAAAAGCCATTATTGCAGGCGGACGCATTCCTAATTATCAAAAATATGCCAAACAATACACACCACAACAATACATTGAACAAGTTAAGAAAAAAGAAATCTACGACCCTATTTTAACCTTTCAACTCTCTAATGATTTTGACGTAAAACGAGTTTTAAACGCTTATTTGCCCGAAGATAAAGAGTCTAAAGGTTATGCCACCTTATTGCAGTGGTACAACCTGTATTATGATGCTAGTAAAACATCTTTAATTGGCGGCACACGAACTAATGCGCGTGTGGGTTGTGTGCAATGGCAAATGCGGCCTGTTAAAT
>DDBM01000086.1 GCA_002333125.1 Moraxellaceae bacterium UBA2032
CTAAAGATATTCGTATCGGACAGGATCATAAAAAAGGATATGATCTACCGCCAATTAACGAGGCGATCATCCGTTACAAGCCTATGCCTAGCGTGACACCCCCACACAATGCGACACCGCGACAACCCAATGATACCAATGCTTACAGCGATTTTAGTCAACGCGACACAAGTAATAATGTCACGGATGAAAAAACGCTAGACCCCTTGATACATAAGGCTTGTCACGGTGTCGCGGATGGAAAGCCCATAGGCGAGACAATAAACGGTTGTCACGGGGAGGTCATATTATGAGTACCGCAACCGACTTACTTTTGATTGCTAAAAACAACGGCCTGTTTCTTTCTTTAGAGGGTGAAAATTTACGGGTACGCTGGCAAGGCGTACCGCCTTCACAAGATTTATTAGCCAGTATCAAAACGCACAAACCGCAGCTTATTTCTTTACTGGCAATCAATGACCACCCTCACATTGATGATGGGCAACACTCACAGAGTATAGAAGTTACGCTCCTAAATTTTATGGAGCGTTACTCTCACCTGATTACCTGCCAACAATGCGAGCATTTAACTTCTACTGGCTATTGCAGGGTAAAACCACAGTACAAGCCTATGCCCGAAGCTATGCGCGATTGTGTGAGCTTTGAGACGTTACAAGGCGAACGGGTAGCAATAGAGAACGCGCCCTATTCAACAACGGAACTAAACGACTTACTCAGCCGATNNGATTGTGTGGCGTGTTCCTTCACGGATAATCGGTATTGTGTTGACGCTTTCGCCATTGGCAGCAGTTACGATGCAATGCTATTAGTCTTTGATGATGCCGCCAGTAAAAGAGAGGTGTTATTAACTCAGGTGATTAAAGCCCGTATATCAGGCCGTAGCGTGTTTGGAGGTGCAAATTGAATGTAAAAAATATGCCTCAAACCATTGCTATACATGGTGGCGAGTTAGCCCCTATACCCCCTGCAAAAATAGATTTAAGAGATGCCCACGCAATCAGGCGCGAACTAGCCTCCGTTTACCGTGATATGCGAAGTGGCGCGATAGAAACCCAAGAAGGTACACGACTGGCTTATGTTTTGGACATGATACGCAAAGCCTACGAAACATCCGTCTTGCAAGAGCGTTTAGAACTTGTGGAGCGTACCATCGCGCATAGGAAAAACTAACATGATAAAAGACCCAATTAGCAAACTGTACAAACACATGAGCAGTAAAGAATTAGCATCACTGGCCTTCGTCAACTTAGCCAATAACGACCCACTAGAAGAAGCCCGTATTGCTGATGCCGTACCACGTCATACTTATATCTGTTTAGATTATGAATTTAGGCAGCACTTAGACAATGTTTTAAATATGGCCTTGTGTTGGTCTGTTCAGTATTGGCAATGCACAGCGCGGCTAATGGCAGCAAATGGTTGCTTGCTTGCACGACTAAAAGATAAGGATGATATTAAACAATGGGCTTTAGATGATGAAATTAGAGACCGTCACGCAGGACAACTTGCGGCCTTAGAGGTTGCTTTAGAAGAAATATGCCATGAGTACCATATCGACATTAACACGGTAAAACAGATTGCAGGCATAACCAACAACATCAAATTCAAGACAACACCCGATGCCGACTACCTAAAACATATCAAGGGCGAAATGTGCGGGGTATTAGATGGGGGTAAAGAAGGATAAACAGTTATTTTTAGTGGCGTAATGACTACGCAAAAATCGGGGCGTATCTGTTTGGATATGCCCTTTTTTATTGGCTATTGTTTTACGTTTGTTTTACAGTATAAGCAATAGGAGGGCTAATTATGGCTAATATCAATATCCGCATAGATGACGATTTAAAAAATAACGCATTTATGGCTTTTGAGCGTATGGGGGTATCCCCCTCTGATGCCATGAGAGCATTTCTTGAATATGTGGCAACCACTGGAAAAATGCCCATAAAACAGGTTTTAGTATCAGAAGATGAAGATGCCGACCTGTACGCATTGGTAAAAAAACGCATCAATGAACCACATAAGTTTAAGGAAACTACATTAGATGACTTATTCAATAAAGGTGCATGATGACTTTAAAAAAGACTTGGTCAAATTAAGCCAACCCATACAAGACCAACTCTATAAAAAACTGCAAAAGGTACAACAAAATCCCCATATCCCCAAAAATCGGCTAAGTGGTGATTTATCATCATGCTACAAAATTAAGTTACTCAAGGCGGGTATTAGGCTTGTGTATCAAGTGATTGATGATGAAGTCGTTATTTTATTGGTGACAGTGGGCAAACGTGCAGATAGTGAGGTTTATGACGAGGCAAAGCACAGGCTTGATGTATAACTCGTTAATCAAAATGTGTTATTTTTGGAAACAAATAATGAGAAGTAATATTGTTTTGAGAATTGGATTGTGGCTTTACTCCGTATTATTTTCGTCACTCCTATATTCGTTCCCTTTAGAAGAAAGAGAGCCTTGTTACGAAGACTGTGGCGACCCAAGCAATTTTATTGGAAGCATTTTTTTTGCTACTATTGCAGGGTTTATTGCTCACCAACTAAGAAAAAACTCTAAAAGTTCACATGATATTGGGGTGATATTTTTGGAGGCTTGTGCTGTTGTTGCTGCATTAATTATTGGTGATGGTAAGATTGTCGCTATAGGTGCTATTTTCTTGATGGCACAAGTTTATATAATTGTTATATATGCCATCTTAGATGGTGTGGATAGATTATGAGATAGAAATATATTTTTCTTTACTAAAATTTTATACCATCTGAATTCAATATAAAGTTAGATGCGGATAATTCATTGCTTGAGTATACCAAAGAAAAAGTTGAGGCTCTTATAGAGTCAATATCTAACCCACCAAGTATTGCCAAAGATGATAGTTTTAAAAAATCAGAACAAACTAGGATGAATAGCATGGACAATCAATTATTATCTACAATTGCATCTAAAGTAGCCTCGACGATAAATGGAATTCTTACAAATGGCGGGAAAGTTGAAAAATCAACAAAATTATATATGTATGAAAACAGTGTATCTATTGGCGATTTTCCATTGAGAGATGCTTTGTTAGAGGTTGAGCTGAGTGAGATTCAAGGGTTTAATGAGTTTCAAGAGTCAATTGAAAGTGGAGTATTCACTGAACCTGCAATAGATGTGTTTTCGGTAAATATAGCTAAGTATATTATTTCTAAACCAAGCAATAAAATTTCAAAAAGTAATGAATCGCCTAAAAATGAAAAGCACTGGATAGTTATTATAGTATTATCTGTATTGCTGTTTTTGTTTGTAGCTTTTCGCTCTTCTTATCATGTAAATTTCAGAGACATATTGGGTGTAGTTCCCTTTACAATGTTCGTTGCTGAAAACATTGGAACATCTTTAATCCCCTTTGTCGTTTCATATGCAGTATATTTTAGGAAAAAGAGCAGAAATACATCCTATATAGCTTTTTTGTGTCTTTGGCTGGCTTCTACAGTTGGGGCGTTGACTGATTTAACAAATAAATCACAGCCTAGTAAAACACTACACAGAATTTACAGTGATACAAAAATGAGTCTGCCTGCGGTAATCGATAGCCATACTCGGTTGGACTCTATTTTGCTTAATGGGAATACACTGAATTACCTTTATACGCTTACTGATTTGGGCGACATAAACGTTAGTAAGTCGGATTTTGAAAACTTTTCACAATCGATAAAGAGCAGATTCTGCACGACCCCAATAACAAGAAAGGCACTTTATGAAGATGGCGTTTTCATTCTTAATTATTATAATAAAAATAATAACTTCATTGGGACAGTTACGGTTAATAAAAACGAATGTTCTTAATGTTTGTTTTTCAAGTGTCATATACAGCCTGACTTCTTACTCATTTGGGATGTTGACTGGCAAGCTAAGTGCTTAATTTTGGCAAGGAGTGGCAGTCATTCGGAATTGGTTTTGATAGCATGGTCATGTTTAATAATATGCAAATAATCGACACGTTTTAGGCTTATGCCGATGGCTTAAACACAGGGCGTATCTTTTTTGGATATGCCCTTTTTTATTGGTATCCACTGAACTGGTATCCACTGTAAGCTGCGCAAAACAGAACTGCGCACCAAAACAGGCTTTGATGGGGTGATACGCAAGTTGACGCTATGTTGACGCAAAAATTCCCAACTGTTTACGAACAGGCTTCAGGGCGGCAATTGCCAAGACAGGCCATTCAAAAAAGTCAGGAATATAGCACTACTTAAATTAAGGCTACTTAGCTTCAATTGCTAAGAAGTTTTTTGTCTAAATAAAGCTACTTGGTAAGCATATCAGAAAATTAGTCCTCAGTAGTGTCCGCACTGAAATGGCTTTTTTAGTGCGCAAAGAAATAGTGCGTAAGGTAGTACGCAGCGAAATGATAGTTTCTAAACTGCAACTTTCCACGAAAACAGGGTGTAAACAAGAATGGTGTACGCATTGGTGTACGCAGCAAAAAGACTACTGACGACCCCACAAAGGGAGGAGCAGGTGGATATAAAAAAATCCGCACACATGCTAATAAATCGTCAGCAGACATTCATAAT
>DDBM01000084.1:0-6312 GCA_002333125.1 Moraxellaceae bacterium UBA2032
ATACAACTTATGGAGGCTTATAAGATTACTAAGCGAACTAGAGGTATAGCGCGTATAATGTGCCACCCATTTTTTAAAGAGTGTCATAAATGAAAGGTATGACCCAAGGTGAACGTAAAGCCACGATGGCTTTATCAGGTATTTTTGCCTTAAGGATGTTAGGCTTATTTATGATTATTCCTGTATTTGCTATTTACGGCAAAGTACTCACAGGCGCAACACCTGCCTTAATTGGCTTGGCGATAGGTATTTATGGTTTAACTCAGGCTGTATTACAAATTCCAGTGGGTTTGTTGGCTGACCGTATTAATCGCAAAACGCTCATTATTGCAGGCTTATTATTATTTGCGGTAGGTGGGGTAGTTGCTGCGTTATCTAGCACCATTCAAGGGGTGATTTTAGGTCGAGCTATTCAAGGTAGTGGGGCAATATCAGCGGTAGTTATGGCTTTATTGGCCGACTTAACCCGAGAAGAGCAACGCACCAAAGCGATGTCGACCATTGGTATGAGTATCGGTTTGTCGTTTGCTGTGGCATTCATTTTAGGGCCTTTAGTTGCCGCGCATTTTGGTTTAAGTGGATTATTTTGGGCAACGTCTATTTTGGCAATTTTAGGTTTAGTTTTATTAAATACAGTGCCTCAGCCTTTGATTATTTTAAAACAACACAGTGACTCTTATTGGCAACAATTTAGGCAATGTTTAGTTCATCCTGAATTATTAAGATTAAATATCGGTATTTTAGTCCTGCATTTAGTGATGACGGCAAGTTTTGTATTATTACCCCATTTGTTAATTGATTATGCACATTTACCCGCTAGTCAGCATGGTTGGGTATATTTACCTATTGTCTTAGGTGGCTTTATTGCGGCTGTACCTGCCATTATTATTGCCGAAAAAAAACAAAAAATTAAATCAGTCTTTGTGTTTGGTATAGGCTTATTAATGGCAAGTTTAATGGTATTAGCACAAGGCTATAGTCATTATATCTCGCTATTGGCGGGAATAACTTTGTTTTTTATTGCATTTAATTTGCTTGAGGCATTATTACCTTCTTTATTAAGTAAAATTGCTCCCGCAGGCAGCAAAGCAACTGCCATGGGAATTTACTCAAGTAGTCAATTTTTTGGGGCATTTTTAGGTGGTGTCTGTGGTGGTATATTATGGGGTAATCACAATATTCAAATGGCTTATTGGTTGTTAGTAGTTTGTGTTTTATTATGGTTGATTGTTGCTAGCTTTATGCGATCACCGCGATTTTTACATAGTTTAATGCTCACCATATTGCCTTGTAATAACACACAAGCAGCGGCTTTATTAACACAGTTAAACACCATTCAAGGTGTAGAAGAAGCGGTGGTTTTAGCGCAAGAGGGGTGTGTGTACCTTAAAGTTGATAAAGGCACTTTAAACGAAGCCGCCCTGCAAGATGTTATGTTGTTTGCTAAGGCAACTTAAAAAAATAGTGCTTACAGTTGCTAAGTATATAAACTATGATGCAAAATAATTCCTTGAAAACACTATGCGACACAGACTGTCGTATAGTGAGTTTGAGGCTTTGCAATACTGTATCAAACACAGTAAGTTTAGGGCTTAACAAGTCCTTAGTTGTTTACATCAAAGGATTGCTGCATTTAGCCGCATTATCCTAACCTGCTTTTTATACTGAATACCATAGAGGGTAAAAACGTTATGCGTGGAGTTAACAAAGTTATTTTATTAGGAACAGTAGGACGCGATCCAGAAGTACGCAGCCTAGGTGCAAGTGGTAGTACGGTAACGTCTATTTCTTTAGCCACCAGTGAAGCATGGAAAGATAAAAATACAGGCCAATT
Organism: Moraxellaceae bacterium UBA2032; assembly: GCA_002333125.1. Lineage (GTDB taxonomy): Bacteria > Pseudomonadota > Gammaproteobacteria > Pseudomonadales > Moraxellaceae > Agitococcus. Next base: position 1,835 of record DDBM01000084.1, read on the forward strand.
CACCGAGCAAACCGAATGGCATAAAATTGTTTTTTATGGCCGCTTAGCCGAGATTTCGGGTGAGTATTTGCGTAAAGGTAGCAAGGTTTATATAGAAGGCTCAATTCATACTCGCAAATGGCAAGATAAAACCACTGGTCAAGACCGTTATTCTACCGAAATTAAAGCCACTGTTATGCAGTTGTTGGATAGTCGTGGTGGTGGCGGTAATAATCAAGGCTCCGATGGTGGTGGTTTTGGTAATGATTATTCTAATAATAGTGGTGGCGGTAATAGTTATGGCCAAGACGATTATCAAGCACCACGTACTAATCGCGCACCGACTCGTCCTGCTGCACCCACTGCTCCAAATAATGATTTAGATGACGATTTACCATTCTAAGTTATTAAGATGATTGCATGGTTGAGTCGTCAAAGTTTATATATTAATTTTGACGACTCAATGGGTGTTTTGGGTGTATGGTTTTTAAAAAAATAATATGTTACAGTTGCTTGCTATATAATGTAAGACATTATTAATAAAAACAGTCGCTATTTTCTTGAATTTAAGAGGTTAAACATGAGCATTGATTTAAGTGCTTTGGGTATAGAAGAGCTACAAACGGTTATTGCTGATGCACAGCGTTTAATAAAAACGAAGAAAAAATCACACCTCAAAAATGCGCGTAGCCAACTCGAAAAAGTGGCCGCTGATTATGGTTTTACCTTAGAAGAGTTGGTTTCGGGTAAAACTAACGAAGATAGTGCACCTGCCAAAGTACGTAAGCCAGTCGAAATACGTTATCGTAATCCTAATGATGAACAAGAAACATGGACAGGTCGTGGTAAGCAACCTCGTTGGTTGGCGGCGGCTCTTGCTTCTGGAAAGTCTTTAGCGGACTTTTTGGTTTAAGCTTGCGTGTAGTTGTTGTTTAAGCCTCCTTACATGGAGGCTTTTTGTTATTTTTTGATACACTGAAAAATAATACTTGTCATTTGTAGTAAAAATAGCGATAACATAAAAACTTATAATAAGCCTCTTTTGTTTGAACACTTGTTTCAGTAAATAATAATATGTCTAAAAAAACGATAAATCCTGATGATAAAGAAGCAAAAGCCTATAATTGGGTTTTGCTGGCTACGCTATTGTTGGTGATTTTTTTAATAGCGCAAACGCCTGCGCGTATTATTGCCAATTTTTTACCTAATACGACTCGTGCCATGTTTCAGGCTTGGGGGGGGACTATTTGGTCAGGGCAAGTCAACGGTCAATATAAAGGTGTTATGGGTCAAGTACGATGGCAGTTAGACCCGTTGGCATTTTTTACCTTAAACCTTGGTTTAAAGGTTGAGCTAATTACCAGTGCTAGTCAGTTTAATGGGCGAGTATTATGGGGGCTTAAAGGTTGGCAATTAAAGGACAGCAAAGGCCAATTGGCACCAAGTGATATTCAGCCGTTATTGTCGGGTTGGCAGTTGCCTAATAATCCATTAATGGTCGAAAAATTAAATTTGAGCTACTCTCAGCAATCATGGCAAGGCTCACAAGGCATGGTAACATGGCAAGCAGGTGGTTTAGATTATGTGCTAGATGGCCAACGTCAACACGTTAATTTGCCGATGGTGAGTGTAGAGATTAAATCTGAGCAGAAAAATCTAGAACTCGTCTTGAAAGATGTGCAACAAGACGCTAGTTTAGCTACCTTTGTAGTGTCGGGTTCAATATTAGAAAGTCGTTTAACGCAGCGTTTGTTGAGTTACTCGCCTAATTATCGTGGGGTAGCTGAGCCTGATGCCATTGTGGTGACTTCATCTCAGCCCTTAAATAGCTTATAAATAACGACGTAATAAACAAGGCTCAAAAGCTTTTATTGGTTTTTAGTTTAATTTTGCAGTTATCGCTTTCTTGTTTGTAAAACACGCCTGTGCGGTGTAGTGCATAAGTCCTAAGCTGATAATTAAAAAGTTTAATCAAGTGTGTCTTGTTGATAATATAAAATATATAGACATTTGACGACGTTAAATGTCCCCTTGTAGGAATGAGCGTGAACGTACCTTCGTTATCACTGATTACAGAAAATAATAGGCATATTGCCCGTGCTATTATGCTGTTGGCTGCATTGTATTTTGCATGGCGTATGGCAGGATTGTTATGGCTATTGGCAGGACAAGACCAAGTGGCTTTGGCTAAACCAAGCCCTGTAGCGGCCGTTGCTAAAATTAATGTCGATGGTAGTCGTTTGGCTACATTTAGTATTTTTAAAGCCCCCGTATTAGTGAGTGGCAGTACAGTTAATGCGCCTGATACCTCGTTACAGCTTAAACTAGACGGCGTATTTGCAGGTAGTGTGCAAAGTCAATCGAGTGCTATTATTAGCGAGCAAGGCCAAGGTATTGGTAAATTATATCGTGTAGGGCAGCAAGTTTCTGGCGGAGCTACCTTATCAGCTGTTTATGTTGACCGTGTGTTGTTGCAGCGTAATGGCCAAGACGAAGTGTTACGTTTTATTAAAACAAATTTATTAGAAGGCGAAGCACCGCCCCCGACACTAGAAAGTAATATCCAAATTAAAGCGCAGGCTGGCACACAAGGCGAGCAACAAGCACGTAATTTATTAGGAACAGCACTAGAGCGTTTAAATAACGACCCTGATGTGTATTTAAATCAAATGGGTTTGGTTGCTAACGGTGGTCAGGGTTATGAAATTACCGATAATGTGCCAAGTTATATACGGCGCAATATTGGTTTAAAAGCAGGTGATAAAATTTTGCGACTAAATGGACAGCCATTAGGTAATGTGCAATTAGATAAAAATTTATTGCAACAAGTACAACAAACAGGACACGCCCGTATAGAAATTCAACGTGGCAGCCATCATTTAACCATTGAGCAAAACTTTTAACATGAATGCACGTAAAACACTTTTTGCCCTTTCGCTATTGCTGGCTTTTAATCAATCGGCTTTGGCTAAAACTTGGAAGGTCAATCTTAAAGATGCAGAAATTTCGGCTTTAGTATCTGAAGTATCCGAAATTACTGGCAAAAACTTTATTGTTGACCCACGTGTCAAAGGTAATATCACGGTGATCTCAAGTAAGCCCATGAGTGCCAATGCAGTTTACGAACTGTTTTTGGGGGTGTTGAGTGTCAACGGTTTTGCTGCGGTCCCTGTTGGTGACGTGATTAAGTTAGTGCCAGATGTTAATGCTAAACAAATTGCAGTGCCGTTTGATTTAACATCAAAAGTCAAAGGTGAGGCACTGGTTACTCGCGTTATTATCTTAGAAAATACGAATGCTAATGAGTTAGTACCAGTTATTAGACCTTTATTACCACAATTCGCGCATTTGGCGGCAATTAATAGTGCAAACGCCTTAATTATTTCTGATCATGCTAATAATATTATCGAAATAGAACGTTTAATTAAATCTTTAGATTCTGGCGAAGGCGATGAATTAGAGGTTATTGCTTTAAAAGAAGCGCGTGTTGATGATGTATTGACCATGTTAGACGGCTTAACCTCAACTAGTGCTAGTAAAGATGTACGTGGTTCACGAGTACGCTTAATTGCAGATTCTCGCAGTAATCGTCTCTTAATTAAAGGTGATGCCCAAGCGCGCAAACGTTTACGTGATGTAGTTGCCCAACTCGATACCCCAGCCGCTGACCGTTTGGCAGGTGTACGCGTGATTCGCCTGCAACACGCCAATGCCAAACAGATTGCGGAAGTGATGCGGAGTTTAGTGAGTAATGACAGTGGTTCAAGCACAAAACCCACCGCAGGTGGTGCAGCAAGTACAGCATCAAGCGCAGGTGGTGTGAGCTTAATTGCCGATGAAAGCCAAAATGCCTTAGTTATTAAAGCTGATCCTTCATTAATGCGTGAATTAGAAAGTGTGGTGCAACAATTAGACCAACGTCGCTCACAAGTGTTAATTCAAGCCGCTATTTTAGAAATTTCGGGTGATAATGCCGATGCTTTAGGTGTACAGTGGGCAGCAGGTGACCCAAGTAAAGGCGTTGGCTTAATTAATTTTTCCAATGTGGGTGCAAGTCTAACCAGTATTGCTGCGGTAGCTGCTCAAGATACCCCAACAAGTTTGCCTAATTTAAATGGTGCATCGATTGGTTTTGGCAAAACAGAAACCAATAGTAACGGTGATAGAAGCTTTTATGGCGCGTTAATTCAAGCCATTAAAACCATGAGTAATGCCAATTTACTCTCTACGCCAAGCATTATGACCATTGATAATCAAGAAGCTAAAATTGTTGTTGGGCAAAATGTCCCGTTTATTACGGGTCAAAGCACAAACTCCAGTTCGGGTACAAGTAACCCTTTTACCACCATCGAACGTCAAGATGTGGGTATCACCCTTAAAGTCAAACCGCATATTGGTGAAGGTGGCACAGTAAAATTAGAGGTTGAACAAGAAGTTTCCTCTGTTGTCCCAAGCGTAGCAGGTGTAAACTCGGCAGACTTAATTACCAACAAGCGTTC
>DDBM01000084.1:6368-14076 GCA_002333125.1 Moraxellaceae bacterium UBA2032
TCCCCCAAAAACCGTTAAATAGGGAAGAGATACTATTATGTTGAAGTTACAATTTGTTGATCGTCGCCAACCTGCATTTTGGTTGGTTGACCCGCGTTTGACGATTGGTCGTGACAAAACAAATAACCTNNACAGGCAGTGTGAATGGTACTTTTTTAAATGGCGAGCCTGTCACTAAGCGCACCGAAGTTAAAGTAGGCGATACTATTCGTTTACATTTAGTTGAGTTGCAAGTGATTGACCCAACTAAAGCTCCGCCCGAACCTGTTGCTCCGCCTGTTAAAAGAGAAATGCCCAAAGCAGCTCCTTTATGGCAAGTAAAAGCCATGACTGGCGTGATTTCGGGGCGCATGTTTCCAATTGATGGGACTAATGTTATTGGCCGTGATCCTCACTGTGACATCGTGGTCGGTGGTGCACATGTGTCACGTCGTCATGCTGAGTTTTTGATTCGTAATGGTGCGTTGTGGGTTAAAGATTTAGGCTCATCTAATGGTTCTTTTGTTAATGGTAAGCGTTACGAAGAAGTTGCCTTACAAAATGGCGACGAAGTAAAGTTTGATGCTATGATTTTTAAAGTCGTTGGCCCTACAGAGCCTGTTGTTCATTCTGACTTTGAAGAAGAAGCCGAAAGAACACAATTTAGACCCGTTGTAAATGTGCCTTTAGCTAAAACACCTAAAAGTGTGTCACCTGCACCAGTTAATAATCGACCAACAGCAAGTGCGCCTGTACCTAAAGTAACACCTGCGCCTGCTATTGAGCCAACTCCTGTGGTAAATACTAACTCCTCAAATGATAAGAGTGATAGTGGCAGTAGTATGGGCGTGATTGTGATTGCAATTTTGATACTTATCATCTTGATTGCTGTTTACAAGCTAGCTTAATTAGCATTAAGCGGTACTAAATAAAGGCGACTTATAGTCGTCTTTATTTTTTTAGATGGCTGATAAATGCCGCTAAAAACTGTGCCGCCTCTGCGCCTGTTAATACTCGATGGTCAAAACTCAACGATAAAGGAATGACTGTTTTGGTTTTGACTTTGCCTTTTTTGGATAAAACAGCGCGTTGTTCTATTTTTCCAATTCCAATAATGGCAACTTGAGGTGGCACAATCATCGGTGTCGCAAAACGTCCTGCCATCATGCCAAAGTTAGATAAACTAATGGTTGCGCCTTGTAATTGAGCAGGCATTAATTGGTGTTGTTGTGCCGCTTGTTTAAGGGTTTTAATTTGCTGTATTAATTGACTCGGCGTGAGTAAATTGGCTTTATGAATCACAGGCACAAATAAACCATGTGCCGTATTGACCGCTAAACCTAAATTGACCTCTTTATGTAATATTAATTTGTTGTTGCTAAACCACGCATTTAGTTTGGGTTCNNGTCACTAAAGCCACTTGTTGATGTGCGGCACTAAGCTGTTGCATCATCGTCAAACGTGCGCCTGTTAAGGCTATTTCGTTGGTAGCAACGCTTGTGCTGTGAGTGTGAGCTTGTAGGTTGTCGTGGGCTTGCCTAAGCTCCTTGTCACTAAAACGCTGTTGGCCAATCATAAAACTATGTTGACTGGCTTGTGTTGAGGCTTCGGCTAATTCACCCACTACGCTGACGCTTTTAGATGTGGTGGTAGTTTGAGTTGTTTGATTAACTGTCTCATAACTTAATAAAGGCAAGCCTACTTTGACTACACTATTAGGCTCGGCTAATAATGTTTGAATAATTAAATCTTCGGGCGCAGGAATTTCGACAATCGCTTTGGCTGTTTCTACCGCTAACAGTGGCTCACCCTGTTTAAGCTGACTTTGTGGTGCGGCATACCATTCAACTAAGGTCGCTTCGTGTAAGCCTTCGCCTAAATCGGGCAAAATAAAGGTTTTCATGAACTCGCCTCCATTAAGGCACGACTTGTTTGCACAATATCGGCTATTTGCGGCAAATAGGCTTGCTCAAGTTTAAAATAAGGCAAAATCACATCAGGTGGACTAATAATTTTAATGGGAGCGCGTAAGGCATAAAACGCAGTGTCGGCCAAACGAGCCGCAATATCACTGCCTAAACCACCCGATTTAACCGCCTCTTGCACAATGATGCAGCGTCCTGTTAATGCGACTGAGTTAATAATGGTCGTCATATCAAGTGGTTTTAAACAGGCTACATCAATCACTTCGGCTTCAATGCCGTATTGGGCTAACTGCTCGGCAGCTTGTAGGCAATCTTGTACCATCGCTCCCCATGCAATTAAGCTGAGGTCAACACCTTTGCGCCATACTAAACATTGCTCTAGGTCTATTTGTTGGCCGTCATCTAGTACTTCTTCCTTAAAACTACGATAAATACGCTCAGGCTCTAACACAATCACAGGGTCAGGACTACGAATAGCCGCTAGTAGCAAACCATAAGCGGTGCGAGGCGAGGACAACGCCACGACTTTTAAACCTGCAATATGGCACAAAATGGCTTCGGTACTTTCGGAGTGATGTTCGGGGGCATGAATTCCTCCCCCAAAAGGGGTACGAATGGTTAAAGGGCAAGATAAACGTCCCCGAGTCCGATTGCGTAACCGTGCCGCATGAGAAATTAAATGCTCTAAAGCGGCATAAATAAAACCCAAAAATTGAATCTCGGCCACAGGACGCAAGCCTTGACTACTCATACCTACCGAAACCCCCGCAATCAAGTTTTCGGCCAGTGGGGTATCTAATACACGGCGTGAGCCAAAGCGTTCACGTAGTCCTTGAGTGGCTCTAAAAACACCGCCATTTTTGCCTACATCTTCACCCAAAATAATCACCCGTTCATCTTCACTCATGGCGCGGGCGAGGGCAAGGTCAACAGCTTCTACAAGGTTAAGTAACATGGCTACACTCCACGTTGTTGCGCTAAATCTTTGGGCAATTCACTATACAAATAATTAAACATATCGTCTGGATTAACAGGCTCTAGGCTTAAATAGGCCTGTACTTCGAGTTCTATTTCTTGGCGTAATTCTTGTTCTAAAGTGTGTTGTTGTTCGTTTGTCCATCTCATTTGTTGCTCTAATAGCTTTCTAAAACGAATTAATGGCTCTAGGTGTTGCGCCTGTTCTTTTTCTTTGGCATTAGCATAGCGGCTCATATCATCTGCGGTGGTGTGGTCACATAATCTATAAGTCACTGCCTCAATAAGCGTTGCGCCTTTGCTAGAACGTGCGCGTTCTAAGGCTTCGTCAAGCACCATCATCATGGCAAAAAAATCATTACCATCAACCCTTACACCTAATATGCCAGCAGCAATGGCTTTTTGAGCTAAGGTTTCACACGCGGTTTGTTGGCTAAGTGGCACAGAAATCGCCCATTGATTATTGTTAATTACCACCACTAAAGGTAAATGCCACACCCCTGCTAAATTGAGAGCTTCATAAAAGTCACCTCTGGAGCTTGCACCATCACCACAAGTGCTTAAAGCCGCTTGTGCTTGATGTTTAAGTTTGAGTGCGGTAGCTACACCTGCGGCATGAGTAATTTGGGTGGCTATAGGAATACACGCAGGAAAGTCATAATCGGGCGCATCAAACGAACCCCATTCATCACCACCCCAAAATTGCAAAATAGAACGCATTTGTGTGCCACGTAACAGTTGTGCAGCTTGGTCACGGTAGTAAGGAATAAATACATCATTTTGTTGTAGGCTAAAACCAATGGCGGCACTAATCGCTTCTTGGCCTAAACAACTGGCATAAGTGCCAAGCTGACCTGTACGTTGTAAGGCAATGGCACGTTGGTCAAAAAGGCGTGTACGCCATAAATGTGTGTAGGCTTTAAGCCAAAACTCAGTTTGTTGTAGTGTTGAGCTGAGTGAGCCAAGCAGTTCGCCTTGTGGGTTTAACACTTGATGAATCGGGTAGTCTAGGGTTTGAGTATGAGCAATGGCCACAATAAACTCCTTAATACTTGTTTTTATGAGTATTAATTTGAGTGTAGTCTTTAGTGTGGGCTTTTCCAGTATGCTACAAAGTCGTTTTTGTGCCGTAAAAAATTATGCCGCAAAGAATATGCTAAATTTAAGAGATATTACATAAAAAGCCATGTTTTTAAGGTGTTAGCATGAAAAGTAAAATCCCCGAAATTCCTGCCCGTTACTATGCGCGTATGGTTGATGTATTACAAAAAATGGATGTAGATATTTTTAGCTTATTACAGCTAGCAAAAATAGACGGTAAGACCCTGCACGATACAGATACTTTATTGAGCATTAGCCAAGTAGAGGCACTCATTGCAGAGATGCTGCGCCTTTCTCAAAAAAGCGATTTAGCCATAGAGGTAGGGCGTGCGCTTAAATTAACCTCTCATAGTAGTGTAGGTTTTGCATTACTCACCAGCCCGAGTATGAGTTATGCACTGCATTTATTGGCGCGTTATTTTAGGCTCATTACGCCTCTTTTTTCTATGCAATACGCACTGAGTCATGAGCGTGTTGATTTGTTATTTAGGCCAATTTTACCCATGAGTCACACTTGCTTGGCCTTTCATTTAGAGGCGATGGCGGTTGCGATACATTGGGATTTATCAGAATTACTACAACAGCGTTTGCCACGTTATGATTTATATCTTTCGTTACCTAGACCCGCTCATGTGGCGCGTTACAATGAGTTAGTAGAAGCGCGGTGTCATTTTTTGTGGGAAAGTACGCCGTGTTTACGCATGAGTTTTGCCGCAGAATTTATGCAAAGACCTTTGCCCTTTGCCGACCCTGCCGCTTTGCAAATGGCGGAGCGTCAGTGCCATGAGTTAGTAAAAAAAGTGATTATTGGCAATAAAGTGGCTGATTGGGTGTTAATGATGTTGCGTGAGTCAGATGAGGGTATGCCTAGTTTGGCCGAATTAGCGCATACCTTAAATTTATCTACACGCACCTTAGACCGTTATTTAAAAAAACAAGAAGTAAGTTTTAGAGCATTACAACAACAGGTAATACAAGAAAAAAGTTTAAAGATGTTGGCCGCGCATCAATTAACCATTACTCAAATTGCTTACGAACTCGGTTACGCCAATTCCGCTAATTTTACTCGCGCCTTTAAGCAGGTTATGGGCATTAGTCCTAGTGAGTATCGTCGCCATTTAAGTAAAGCCTGAATTTTTATTACATAGCCCATTGTCTTAAAATGACTCTTAGTTGTCTTAAAATGAATGTTTTAACGCGTCGTGTCGTTCTATGCTAAGGCGGTAGTTTTATATGCCGACAATTGGTATCTAGCTTTAGAATAAACATTGGGGATAAATTCATGGGCGTTATTAACTTTATAAATCATGATGGCAAACAACATGTGGTTGAGCTTGAGGTGGGTAAATCCCTGATGCAGATTGCGATGGATAATGGTGTGTCGGGCATAGATGCCGATTGCGGTGGGGCTTGTGCCTGTGGCACTTGTCATATTGTCGTTGATACAAAATGGATAAATGCAGCGGGTAGCGTAATGGATGATGAGTTACAAATGCTCGAAATGACTCCCGAAAAAAAACCAACTTCGCGTCTTTCGTGCCAAATTAAAGCCTCTGAGTCGATGGATGGCATGATAGTACATGTACCAGAATTTCAAATGTAATTAAAAAATACAATTATAACAAATACTTGTGTTGTTAAAACAACCTCTATATGGTTAGGTGAAAATTATGAGCCTCTTAGAATCGGCGATTAAAAAAGCGTCATCTGTAATAACTGAAATTAATGAAAAAGTGCCTGCTATCGAAAAAGCATCAAGTATGATGATGGATAAGGTAACGGCAAACGTGCCAATGTATGTTCAAATTAAAGGTATGCATTTCTTTCAAAAAGTTAAAAGACGTGTCATTAAAAACGCGCCATTTCCTGAGTTTGTTGAACGCCCTTTGCCCGATGTATCAACCCTAAAACTTGAAGATATCGACGTAAGTAATCCCTTTTTATATAAACAGCATTTGTGGCAGTCTTACTTTAAGCGTTTGCGTGAAGAAAGCCCTGTTCATTATCAAAAAAATAGCCCTTTTGGTGCATTTTGGTCGATAACTCGTTATGAAGACATTATGTTTGTGGATAAAAACCACGAGTTGTTTTCGGCAGAGCCATTCATCATGATTGGTAATACCCCTGACGGGCTTGATTTAGAAACCTTTATTGCGATGGATCCACCTAAGCATGATGTACAAAGACAGGCAGTTCAGGATGTGGTTGCACCCAAAAACTTAAAAGAATTAGAAGGACTGATCCGCAGTCGTACTCAAGAAGTATTAGATAGTTTGCCTTTAGATAAGCCCTTTGATTGGGTACAAAACGTCTCGGTTGAGTTAACAGCAAGAATGTTGGCAACACTGTTAGATTTTCCGTACGAAAAACGTCACAAGCTGGTGTATTGGTCAGACTTGGCGGCAGGTACGTCGGAGTCTAATGGTGGAAAAAATAATGATATAGATGAGATTTATATTGGTGTAGCCGATATGGTCAAACATTTTTCGCAACTTTGGTATGAAAAAAAATCGCAAAAAGACGCTGGTGCAGCTATGGGCTTTGACATGATAAGTATGCTCATTGCAAATAAAGACACTGAAGATTTAATTCATAGACCGATGGAGTTTTTGGGTAATTTGGCCTTATTGATTATTGGCGGTAACGACACCACACGCAACTCAATGACAGGCGGTGTTTATGCCCTAAGCTTGTTTCCTAATGAGTTTACTAAACTAAAAAACAACCCCAGTGTCATTCCCAATATGGTATCCGAAATTATTCGTTGGCAAACGCCGTTGGCCTATATGCGGCGTATCGCCAAAGTAGATGTAGAGCTAAATGATCAAACGATTAAAAAAGGCGACAAAGTGGTGATGTGGTATGCCTCTGGTAATCGTGATGAGCAACACTTTGAGCAAGCTAATGATTTTATTATTGACCGTAAAAATGCCCGTAGTCATATGTCGTTTGGCTTTGGTATTCATCGTTGCATGGGTAATCGTTTAGCAGAGTTACAGTTACGCATTTTGTGGGAAGAGTTATTAGCACGTTTTGACACTATTGAAGTGCTTAGCGAGCCAGAAATTGTACAGTCTAACTTTGTGAGAGGTTACGCCAAGATGATGGTAAAACTCACCGCCAAAGCTTAAAAAATAGGATACTCCGATGACACACAAAATAGCCGTTATTATTGGCGCGAGTCATGCCGCTGCTCAGCTTTCAACTAGCTTACGTCAAGAAGGCTGGGAGGGGGATATTTTAGTCATCGGTGATGAGCCGTATCTGCCTTATCATCGACCACCGCTGTCAAAAACATTTTTGTCGGGTGATAAAACTATTGAAGAGTTGTTTATTCGTCCTGCGGCATTTTATCAAAAAAATAATATTCAGTTTAAACAAGCTCGCGTAACCGCTATTAACCGCGCACAACAAACACTGACGCTTAGTGACGGTACAAACCTCGCATATGACAAACTGGCCTTGTGTATGGGGGCGCGAGTGAGAAAAGCGGCTATTGTAGGCGAAGAGCTTACAGGTGTTTGTTACTTGCGTAACATCGCCGATGTTAAAAGTATTCAACCTTATGTGGCGCAAGGCAAACGTGCGGTGATTATTGGTGGCGGTTATATTGGTTTAGAAACGGCTGCGGCACTAAAAAAGCAGGGTATGGATGTTGTTGTGTTAGAAATGGCCGACAGAATTTTGCAACGGGTTACTGCGCCAGAGTTGTCTGAGTTTTATACGCG
>DDBM01000054.1 GCA_002333125.1 Moraxellaceae bacterium UBA2032
GTTATGCCCTCGCATTAGAAAACCCACCGTTATTAGTCGTCTGTGATTTAAATAACCTACAAATTCATACTAACTTTACCAATACCGTCTGCGAAATACACACTATTGCTTTAGAAGAAATCAGCACAGCCCAAAATCAACAAAAACTGCAATGGCTATTTAATCAGCCCGACAAATTTAAGCCCAAAATCACCAGCGACGATATGACGGCAAAAGTTGCCAACAAAGTCGGTGATATTGCCCTTGTACTTACCAAAGAAAAAGGCCATGAACCGCATAAAGTAGCGCACTTTTTAAATCAATGTGTGTTTTGCTGTTATGCTGAAGACGTAGGCTTGCTGCCTGATAATTTATTTACTCGGCTTTTAGAGTCAGCCATAACAAAAGAAGATGCACTACCGAAACGCTTACAGACTTTATTTACAGCCATGCAAACAGGTGGAGACTTTGGTGAACATAGCATTGATTGGTTTAATGGTGGCTTGTTTACCGAGATTGATATTATTCCATTACCGCTTTCACAAATTAAAGCTTTATTAGATGCCGCCCGTTTAGATTGGAGCAATATCAATCCGTCTATTTTTGGCACGTTGTTTGAGCGTGGCTTAGACCCGAAAAAGCGTAGTCAGTTAGGCGCACATTACACCGATGCCGAATCTATTTTTAGGATTTTACGGCCTGTGATTGAATCACCACTACTTGCTGAATGGGCAAGTCTCAAACCGATAATTGCCGAAAATATCGCCAAATGGGAAAAGGCCGCCAAAAATAATAAAGCGGGCCAAAATGCACTACTCAAAGCAAAAGAAACATATCAACACTTTTTAGAAAAAATACGTTTATTCAAGGTGTTAGACCCTGCGTGTGGTTCAGGTAACTTTTTGTATTTAGCTCTTAAAATGCTTAAAGATATTCAACATCAAGTGATGTTAGAGGCAGAAGTATTGGGCTTGTCTTATGATATGGCTTCATTGGTTAATCCTGAATGCGTAATGGGCATAGAAATTAACCCCTATGCGGCGGAGTTGGCACGTTTGACGGTGTGGATTGGCGAAATTCAATGGATGTTAGCACACGGTTTGCAACCGAGTCGTGAGCCCATTTTAAAAAGTTTACAGTTAATTGATAATCGTGATGCGTTGTTAAATGCCGATGGCTCGGAGGCAACATGGCCGCAGTGTGATGTGATTGTGGGTAATCCACCGTTTTTGGGGCAACGCTTTATGCTAAAAGAGCTAGGCACACATTATTTAGCAAGCATCCGCAAGGTGTATCAACAAGATGTCACAGGTAATGCCGATTTGGTCTGTTATTGGTTTATCAAAAGTATCAAACATCACCAAGCAAAAAAAGTCAAAAGAATAGGATTGGTTGCTACAAACTCCATTAGAGGCGGTGACAATCAAAAATCACTGAAAAGTATAACAAATGACACCCGTATTTTTAATGCGTGGTCAGACTTGCCTTGGGTTAATGATGGGGCTGCGGTTAGAGTATCTATCGTCTGTTTTGGCGACAACTCTTCACCAGAATCATGGCTTGACGGTCAGAAAGTCCCACATATTGATGCGGCATTATCTTTTAGTGGAGACAATGTGTCTTTAGCCAGCGTCAAGAAAATAACCAGTAACGAAAAAACTGCTTTTTCAGGGTTTCAAATGAATGGTTCGTTTGATATTCCTCATGATACCGTTATACAGTGGTGTCAACTCCCCAATCCTAATGGGTTATCTAATAGCCACATATTAAAACCCTATGCGAATGCCAAAGATGTAACCACCCGTTCTCGAGAGCAATGGGTGATTGATTTTACAGGTTTAAATGAAAATGATGCTTCATTGTTTGAGGCTCCATTTGCCCACGTCCTGACTTATGTAAAGCCTGAGCGTGAACAAAAGCGCGAAGAGTACCTAAAGGCTAAATATTGGCTTCACAAAAGGTCATCACCTGAATTACGCCAAGCGACTAAAGGGCTTGGCCGCTTTCTTGCCACGCCTATGGTGTCTAAATATCGCTTATTTGTTTGGCTACACGAAGTACGCCTACCAGAAAATGCCTGTATTGCTATTGCCCGTTGCGATGACACTACCTTTGGNNGGCCACGTTACACCCCTAGCACTTGTTTTGAAACTTTTCCCTTTCCCACAGGCTTAACACCTGCAAACACTAAAGGGCAAACTACCACACAACATGGCCTGATATTACCACCCGTTACGGCTGATGTTTTGCCTCATGCCATTGCAATTGCCCAAGCCGCTTTTACACTCAACCACCTGCGCGAAAACTGGCTTAATCCACCCGAATGGACAGAGCGTATTCCTGAAGTGGTTGCAGGTTATCCCGACCGTATTGTGGCCAAAAAAGGCCATGAAACCGAGCTAAAAAAACGCACTTTAACCAATTTATACAACACGATGCCGCAATGGTTAAAAACAGCTCATGCTAATTTGGATAAAGCTGTAGCCGCCGCTTATGGTTGGACAGACTACACTGCTGAAATGAGTGACCAAGAAATTTTAGCGCGATTATTGACGTTAAATTTGGCGCGTTGAACTAGGGGGCATGACGATTGATAAAAGACAAACAGAATCATGAGTAGGGGTGCATGATTGCACCCCATTTTTGGCAATTAGGGCGCAACCATGCGCCCCTACCCTCATTTTTGATAAGGGAAAACAACACACGTCTAGCTTAAACCTCAGCCGCCAATCTTGCACCTTGACTAATGGCACGTTTTGCATCTAACTCCGCCGCTACATCCGCACCACCAATTAAATGCACTTTTTTGCCCAGTGCTTCAACCGTTGCTTGTAACTCACGTTGCGGGTCTTGGCCAGCACAAATAATCACATTATCAACTTCAAGAACCTGTGTTTGACCATTAATACTGATATGTAAACCCACATCATCAATTTTTTGGTACTCCACACCCGTCATCATGTGTACGCCTTTTTTCAGCAACGCCGCACGATGCGCCCAACCCGTTGTTTTACCCGGCCCAGTGATTTTTTTGTTTTTGCGTTGTAGCAAATACACTTCACGCGGGCTTGGCGCAACTTCTTCGCTCATGCCTTCAATACCACTACGCGCTTGTAAGGTTTTATCAATGCCCCACTCACGTAGATACTCATTGATATCAATACTGGCGGGTGCATGACTCGGGTCATGGGTTAAATACTCAGACGTATCCATACCAATACCACCTGCACCGATCACCGCAACACGTTTTCCTACAGGCTTTTTGTCGCGTAAAACTTCAATATAGGACAATACTTTCGGGTGATTAATGCCTTCTAGCGGTAATTGACGTGGTGCAATACCCGTTGCCAATACCACTTCATCAAACTCTTTGACATCGTCAGCACTGACACGTTTGCCTAATTGTAAGTTCACACCATGCTTTTTCATCATCACGTCAAAATAGCGAATGGTTTCGTAAAACTCTTCTTTGCCCGGAACTTGCTTAGCAATATTGAATTGTCCACCCACTTGCGTATCTTGATCAAATAAAGTGACATTGTGACCACGTTGTGCAGCAACCGTCGCAAAGGACATGCCCGCAGGTCCTGCACCAATCACAGCAATATTTTTGGGCTTATCGGTTTTAACGTAGATAAGTTCCGTTTCATAACAGGCTTGTGGATTCACCAAACAAGAAGCCTGACGCAAGGCAAAGGTATGATCTAAACACGCTTGGTTACAGCCAATACAGGTATTGACTTCTTCTTCTTTGTTAGCGGCTGCTTTGTT
>DDBM01000236.1 GCA_002333125.1 Moraxellaceae bacterium UBA2032
CCCGCCAAAACCTTAGTGGTGGCGGGCGTTAAATTTATGGGCGAAACCGCTAAAATTTTAAACCCCGAAAAACGCGTCTTAATGCCCACCTTAGAAGCGACTTGCTCTTTGGACTTGGGTTGTCCTGTTGATGAGTTTTCTGCATTTTGTGATGCACACCCCGACTATACAGTGGTGGTTTATGCCAATACCTCGGCGGCAGTCAAAGCCCGTGCCGATTGGGTAGTAACCTCAAGCATTGCGGTTGATGTGGTGGAGCATTTAGCCTCATTAGGACAAAAAATAATTTGGGCTCCCGACAAACATTTGGGCAACTATGTGCAAAAAGTAACAGGCGCAGAGATGTTGTTATGGGACGGCGCGTGTATTGTGCATGAGGAATTTAAAGCACGTGGTATTTTAGACCTTAAAAAAGTTTATCCCGATGCGGCGGTGTTGGTTCACCCTGAATCACCCGAAGCGGTAGTGGATATTGCCGATGCGGTGGGTTCTACCTCGCAGCTTATTAAAGCCTCGCAAACCTTGCCTAATCAACAATTTATTGTGGCTACCGACCGAGGTATTTTTTATAAAATGCAGCAAGCTAGCCCTAATAAAGAATTTATGGAAGCTCCCACCGCAGGTAGTGGGGCAACGTGTCGCTCTTGTGCGCACTGCCCGTGGATGGCCATGAACGAATTAGAAAATTTGGCGCATGTGTTAGAAACAGGTGAGCAAGAAGTGTTTGTAGACAGTGCTTTAATTCCTAAAGCCTTAGTTCCGCTACAACGAATGCTAGATTTTGCTAAAACTAAGCGTTAATGGCTACAAAACAAGCAGTCAGTTAACTAAAGATGTAGAAAGTGGTTGACGATGTGCGGTGTTGTAATTATTATACCGCCTCGCAGTAAGGCAACATGAAAAAGTTGACTTGGCAATGTTCGGAGCGTAGCGCAGCCCGGTAGCGCATCTGGTTTGGGACCAGAGGGTCGTAGGTTCGAATCCTACCGTTCCGACCAACTTTCTGTAGTTGGTACGTTTTTAATTTGAACCTCGCGCTCATAGCTCAGCTGGATAGAGCATCGGCCTTCTAAGCCGAGGGTCGCAGGTTCGAGTCCTGCTGGGCGCGCCAAAGTGTCCTTTCGTTGCAAATCTCTCTATGGTGGTCGTAGCTCAGTTGGTAGAGCCCCGGATTGTGATTCCGGTTGTCGTGGGTTCGAACCCCATCGATCACCCCAATCTCCTCTTGCTTATTTATCTTCTAAAATAACCATTTATCTTCTAATTTTATATTTTTTAGCAAAATCTATTTACTTTTTTGGTCTATTCTAGTATATAGCCGCCCATAAGTATTTAGAGGTGATTATATGTCTAGCGGAAAATCAGAAGATTTTGAATTAGATGACTCTTTTGATGAGGAGTCTAGTGGCGACTTTGATAATGAGGATGTGAACAAAAGTAATAACGTAAAAAACTCACTCACCAAACGTCGTGTGATTGATGATATTTTAGAAGAGCGTCGTTTGCAGCGTAAAATCAAAGAGTTTGATTATGATTTAGACGATGATGACGAGACTGATGTATAACTAAAAACCCGTAGTGATACGGGTTTTTTATTGCGCTTAAAAGTCAATTTACAGACATAAGTAAATGTATATGTTAGATTTTTTAAAATGGTTTATTGGGATTGCAGCCACAGTGTGTGCCGTTCCTTTGTTATTACTTTTGGGGAGTTTTGGTTTAATTATTGTAGTTGGCTCTATTGCAATGATGGATTTCACACAGTTAATTGTTGGATTAGTTGAAATGTTATGGTGTTGGGCAGGTTTTCAAGGATTATTTGGTTATTGGCGTTGGATGAATATAGATATACAGGGCAAGGAGTTAGAAGAAAAAGATATTGAACGCCTGATTAGCATCCGCAAACAAGGAGTATGGGGTTTGTTTGCTTTTCTGCCTATTGCACCAGCACTTGTATGGTTTGCTATTCCTTTACTTTTTTTTGTGCGTTACATTTTTATGGATGTTAAACGCAAACTTGATACGTTAAGAGGGCAAACGTAGGTCGGCTTTTAACCCGACCTATAGGCAATTTTGACTAACTTCCTACTTGGTCATTACTTAAATTATTATCAAACCCACCCAAAGCC
The DNA here is from genome assembly GCA_002333125.1 of Moraxellaceae bacterium UBA2032. Lineage (GTDB taxonomy): Bacteria > Pseudomonadota > Gammaproteobacteria > Pseudomonadales > Moraxellaceae > Agitococcus. The sequence goes on from DDBM01000236.1 coordinate 2,130, forward strand.
TGCCAACGATTAACAATCAAACAAAATAATTCGGCTGTTTTTTGTGCATCATATAAGGCTGAGTGCGCTTCATCGTTATTAAAATCAATACCTGCGCTGGCACACGCTTTGGCTAATACCGTTTGGCCAAAGGCTAAACCTGCCAAACTCACGGTATCAAACACCGAAAATGGATGAAACGGATTGCAGTTTTTAAGGTTGTTACGGTCAATGGCCGCTTTTAAAAATTGCAAATCAAAATGGGCGTTGTGTCCGACCAAAATACATCGTTTGCAATCTTCATCACGCTGATTCTTTTTTAACTCATTAAACATCACCCGTAAGGCTTCTTTTTCGGGTTGTGCATTGCGTAATGGATTAAAAGGGTCAATACCCGTAAATTTTAAGGCTTCGGGGTTGAGGACTGCGCCTTCAAAAGGGTAAATATGTGCGTGTAGCGCAGGCAATGGTGCAAGTTCACCATTAGCCAGTAAGGTTAAAGGAACGGCAGCAATTTCGAGCAGGCCATCTGTATCAGCATTAAAGCCGCCTGTTTCTACATCAATAATAACGGGGTAATAACCCCGAAAACGATTTGCTAAGGCATTGTTTTGGTTCATAACACACGCCACGCAATTGTTGCACCTGCACGAATAGGAACAACGACGCTTTGACCTAAAGTATAGCTATCAGGCACAAGCCATTCTTCTTTGCTTAGAGTAATGGTGTCTGTGTTGCGCGGCAAACCATAAAAATCTGCGCCATAAAAACTAGCAAAAGCTTCTAACTTATCTAAAGCATTCATTTGCTCAAAGGCTTCGGCATACAACTCAATAGCAGCATGAGCAGTATAAGAGCCTGCACAACCACAGGCCGCTTCTTTGGCGTTAATAGCATGAGGCGCGCTATCTGTACCTAAAAAGAATTTAGGGCTGCCTGATGTAGCGGCATTTAATAAGGCTTGTTGATGTGTTTGACGCTTTAAAATCGGCAAGCAGTAATAATGCGGCCTAATACCACCGACTAACATATGATTACGATTAAATAATAAATGATGTGCGGTAATGGTGGCTGCAATGTTGCTGCCTGAATTTTGTACAAATTCAACAGCTTCAGCTGTCGTAATATGTTCTAACACAATTTTAAGTGTAGGAAAGCGTTGCGTTAATGGCACTAAAATGGTGTCAATAAATACTTTTTCGCGGTCAAAAATATCAATATCGGCATGAGTGACTTCGCCATGTACCAATAAAGGCATACCATGTAACGCCATTTGCTCCAAAACAGGATACACCTTTTCTAAAGAGGTAACGCCTGCACTGGAGTTAGTGGTTGCACCAGCAGGATATAATTTAACTGCTTTGACTTTGCCAGAGGCTTTGGCAATGGCAATTTCGGCCGCATCGGTATTATCGGTCAAATACAACACCATTAAGGGCTCAAAATTGGCGTTGGCAGGACGTACCGCCATAATGCGCTCATAATAAGCTAATGCTTCTTGTGTGGTTTTTACGGGTGGTACTAAATTAGGCATACAAATAGCACGACCAAAATAACGGGCAACATCGTTAACAGTGTTGGCTAAAACTGCGCCATCACGCAGGTGAATATGCCAGTCATCAGGCCGCGTGATAGTTAATTGAGTTTGTGTCATGGTATAAAATCTAAAGCGTTATAATGGCGTTATTATAACGCACCTACAGACCTAAAATGTAGCACTTACGCATTTCGTCAATATTTGCTTATAAGATGCGTTAAACATAAAAATTGATATTTATTGAAATAAGCATAAAATCATCACAGAATTACGTTGTTTACAAGCCATAGCAATAACAATAAGAGAATACTAATGCAAAAAGAGGCTTCTGTTTCTCCCCATAGTCCAGCTCACTCCATTGCTGCACTGAGTCAAGATGAATTGACTCAAGAGCGCACAGCGATTGTGGCTTTGCTTGGTAATTATCGGCGGCTGCGTGAGCGTTTTGTAGAGGCAATGGAAGTCCAGTATCGAGACTTTTTGGTACAACGTGCTATTAGTATGATGAAAGCTAATAAATGGATTGCCGTGTTATTTTATTTGTTTATTGGGTTGTTAACCTATCAGCAAGTAAGATATGTCTCTACCTTTGCCTCTTTAGAACATGAATTGTCGTTATGGATAATTATTTATATTGGTGGCGCTTTGGTTTTTTCGAGCATTGCGGTGTGTGTATCAAATGCTAAATTAGACCGTTATTATTCTTGGTATATTAGTATCCCTTCTTTTATTGGGCTAACAGGCATCAATATCATCGCTTCTTCTTTTGATAGTGCTTATATCAATCAACAAGCCAGTTATGTGGCGATTTTTATTTATATGTTGATGTATAGCTTAGGTAGTTTACGTTTAATGCATGCCTTTTTAGTGGGTGGTTTTGCTTCATTATTAGCATTAGCGGTGATTATTACCTTTAAATTACCTGTGGAGTTTGGGCAATACGCTCAATATGCAGGCTTATCGAATTTAATGGGTGGTTTAATTGCATCAATGATAGATCAACGCGATAGGCGCGGTTTTTTACAATCTCGTTTAATCGAAATAGAAAAACAACAACTAAACCAATTAAGCCAAGAAATGGCGCGTATTTCTCAAGAAGATGTGTTAACAACTTTGGCTAATCGCCGTCATTTTAACGAAACTTTAGCGCGAGAATGGGCGGTAGCAGAACGCGAGCAACAAACTATTTCCTTGATTTTTATAGATGTAGACCATTTTAAACCTTACAACGATACCTATGGCCATTTAGAGGGTGATAGAGTTTTAAACTTAGTCGGTAAAACCCTTAAAACAATGGCTAAGCGTCCTGCCGATTTAGCAGCGCGTTATGGTGGCGAGGAGTTTGTCTTATTATTGCCCAATACCACGACAGAAGGGGCTTATGAACTAGCTCAAGAGGTGCGTCAGGCCATAGACAATTTAGCTATTCCTCATAAAAGCTCTAAAGCGGCTAAACATGTGTCGGTTAGTATAGGTTTGTCGGCTTTAATGCCTAATGCTCAAAATAGTATTACTTCGCTAATTGATAACGCTGACGAAGGGGTTTATGCCGCCAAAAAGGCAGGAAGGCATCGGATTCGTATTTATCCAACACCAGACGCGCCTCTTTCCAAAAGAGAAACCGAAAAGTAACTTTGTTGATGGACTTAGGCAAATTAGTAAGAACTGCCTAAGTCCTAAAGTATTAACGCAAATCAAAACGATCTAAGTTCATCACTTTTGTCCACGCTGCCACAAAGTCACGCATAAATTTGGCTTGGGCATCGCTTTGTGCATAAACTTCGGCTAACGCACGTAATTGTGAGTTAGAGCCAAACACCAAGTCAACGCGTGTGCCTAGCCATTTTACCGCGCCTGTTTTGCGGTCACGACCTTCAAACAAATCCACTTGTTCGGAGGTGGCTTGCCATACGGTATTCATATCTAACAAATTAACAAAGAAATCATTGCTGAGTTGGCCTATTTGTTGGGTAAATACACCATAAGCAGAGCCGTCTGTATTGGCTCCTAGTACTCGCAAACCACCGACCAAAACCGTCATTTCGGGCGCACTCAGGCTTAATAATTGCGCTTTATCAACTAATAATTCCTCGGCTCGCACGCTAAAGGCTTGTTGCTGATAGTTTCTAAAACCATCGGCTTGTGGCTCTAACACGGCAAATGATTCAACATCGGTTTGTTCGGCACTGGCATCGGTTCGACCTGCGCTAAATGGCACTGCTAGGGTGTGGCCTGTTGCTTGTTCAATCGCGGCATTACCTGCCAAAACAATTAAATCGGCTAACGAGACTTTTTTGCCATTGCTTTGGCTGTTATTAAAGTCTTGTTGAATGCCTTCTAAAACTGCTAAGACTTTGGCAAGTTGTGCAGGTTGATTTACTGGCCAGTCTTTTTGTGGAGCAAGACGCACTCGCGCACCATTTGCGCCACCACGTTTGTCTGAATTTCTAAAAGTTGACGCTGATGCCCATGCGCTTGACACTAATTCGGCCACGCTTAAACCCGAAGCCAAAATTTGTGCTTTGAGTGCAGTAATATCGTCATTATCAACTAATGGATGCTCAACAGCAGGAATCGGGTCTTGCCAAATTAAATCTTCGCTTGGGACTTCGCTGCCCAAATACAAGGCTTTTGGCCCCATGTCGCGGTGAGTTAGTTTAAACCATGCCCTAGCAAAAGCATCGGCAAAGGCTTGTGGGTCTTGGTGAAAACGGCGCGAGATTTTTTCGTAAGCAGGGTCAAAACGTAACGATAAATCAGCCGTGGTCATCATCGGTGGATGTTTTTTGCTGGGGTCGTGCGCATCAGGAATCAGATGTTCGGTTTTGCAGTCTTTAGCTACCCATTGCTGCGCGCCTGCGGGGCTTTTGGTGAGTTCCCATTCAT
>DDBM01000215.1:0-1403 GCA_002333125.1 Moraxellaceae bacterium UBA2032
CAACACGACTTACAGGCGCAAGCCAAAATTATTAAAGCAGGTAAGCGTAGTGTGGTGTTGACGGTGCATTTGTATAGTCAACAAATCTTGGTGGCTCATGCCACAGGAACCTATGCTTTGCCTGCGGCATAATTTTTTATAGCCCTCACCCCAACCCTCTCCCATAAGGCGAGGGAGTTATACAGTTATTAAAGAGTAGGGCAGACGACCCTTTTTGTTTATTTTTTAGGAATATTTATGACGCTTAATCCTTTAGCGATTACACAACTTTATCAGCCTGCCCAAGCTGAGCTGTTACCTACTAGCACCCGTCGCTTAAAGGCTTTTAATGATTTTTTAGGACAAGAACGCGCTAAAGAAGCAGTACATATGGCATTGGCCATGCCTCATGATGGCTATAATATTTTTGCCATTGGCGAAAACGGCTTGGGTAAACGTACCATGATTAAGCGTTTATTAGCCGAAGTGGCAGCACAAGAAGAAGCCCCTAGTGACTGGTGTTATGTTAATAATTTTGTCGATCCACGCAAACCAATTGCTTTAGAGTTACCCGCAGGCAAAGGCGTGTTAGTACAAAAAAGTTTAACTAAATTATGGCGTAGTTTGAGTCGTGCTGTACAAGCCACGTTTCAGCACGAAACCTATGTTGGCCGCGTAGAAAAACTTAAAAATACTTTAAATCAAGCACAACAAACGGCATTACAAGAATTAGCCCTAGATGCAGAAAAACGTCAGCTTAAATTAATTTTGCGTCCTCAAGGTGGGCATGGTTTTTCGCCTATTAATACCGAAGGCGAAATTATGCTAGCAGAGGCTTTTGATGCCTTGCCTTTACCCGAACAACAAACCAAAAAAACCGCCATACAAGAAATGGAAAAACGCCTACAGCGTTTGGCAGAGCGTTTAGGGCGATTAGAAGACCAAAGCCGTGACCAAATTCAAAAGCTAAATGACGAAGTTGCTTTGGCGGCGGTTGAACCATTAATTAAAAAGCTTAAAGAACAATATGACGACTTAAAACCTTTAGTAGATTATTTGGCGGCATATCAGCAAGATGTTATCGAAAATGTTGATTTGATTGTTAATAGCCAAGAAATAGAACCCGATGCCGTCGCCAGCGTTAGCAGCGATAACGCCATTCCGTCACGTTATCAATTTAATGTGATTGTGAGTAATAACCCCAAAAAAGGCGCACCTGTTATTTTTGAAGACTTGCCGACGCATTACAATTTAATGGGTCATGTAGAGCAAGTGACGTATATGGGTACAGTGGCAACCGACTTTACTTTAATTAGGGCAGGGGCGTTACATCAAGCAAATGGCGGTTATTTGTTGTTAGAAGCCGAGCAAGTATTAGAGCAGCCTTATGCGTGGCAAGGTCTCAAACGTGCTTTGCGTTCGCG
>DDBM01000215.1:1440-9252 GCA_002333125.1 Moraxellaceae bacterium UBA2032
GATTGTGTTGCCAAAGAAAAGCTCATGCCCTTTGACCGTAGCGCATTAATGGCCTTGATTGAAGAAAGCTCACGCAATGCCGAAGACCAACAAAAGCTTTCTTTACATGCTGCCAGCGTAGGTGATGTATTACGTGAAGCGCATTATTGGGCAGAAGCACAAAAACAAAAACATGCCTCGGTTGAGCATATTCGTTTGGCTTTGGCAGGCCAAGAGCGTAGGCGTGGTCAACTACGCGAATTGTATTTAGAGGACATTGCTCAAGGAACACAGCTTATTCATTGTCAAGGCGAAGTCATTGGTCAAGTAAACGCCCTAACCGTTATCCATTATGCTGACAGTGAATTTGGTTTGCCGTCACGTATTACCGCAACGGTGCATCAAGGTGGCGGTGATGTATTAGATATTGAGCGTACCGTTGATTTAGGCGGCTCATTACACGCCAAAGGGGTATTGTTATTATCGAGTTATTTAAAAGCCAAGTTTGGCCGTGATAAACCCTTGCACTTTTCGGCCAGTATTGCCATGGAACAAAACTATGGTGGTGTAGAAGGTGACAGTGCCACGATGGCCGAGCTTGCCGCCTTAGTCTCTGCCATTACCGAACTGCCAATTCGTCAAGATTTGGGTATTACAGGCTCAATGAATCAAATGGGTGAGATTCAACCCATTGGTGGTGTAAATGCCAAAATTGAAGGCTTTTTTGCCGCGTGTCAGTTAAAGGGTATAACGGGCACACAAGGCGTGATTATTCCTGAGCAAAATATACGTCATCTTATGCTGCGCCCCGAAATAATTGAGGCGGTAAAGCAAGGTGTTTTTAGAATTTATGCCGTGCATCACGCTTATCAAGCTTTAGAATTGTTATTATCTAAAGCTATGGGTGAGTTAGATATTAAAGGAAAACATCCTAAAGATAGNNTGAAGAAAAAATCAGCAGAATCAACGACTAAACAAGAGTAACTATTTAATTTTGTCGAGTATTGGTTAATAATCAAATATCCCCTATATAGGGGATATTTATTTTAATATGTTAGACAAAAAGTGAGTATAGAATGTGAATAATGAATTAAAAGTAACAGATATTGTTTTGGGTGAAGGTAAAGCCGTTGTTAAAGGCGCATTAATTAAAACCCACTATATAGGTTTGTTAGAAGATGGCACAAAGTTTGACTCCTCTTATGATAGAGGACAAGCCTTTGAATGTGTCATTGGGACAGGCCGTGTAATTAAAGGTTGGGATATTGGCCTTATGGGTATGAAAGTAGGCGGCAAGCGTAAACTATGGGTGCCTGCTCATTTAGCCTATGGTGAGCGACAAATAGGCGCGCACATTAAACCTCACTCTAATTTAACATTTGAAATTGAGTTGTTAGAGGTCTTAACGCGTGATGATGAAGTTAATTAATAAGGAAATTTAAAATGGCATTAACAGGTTATTACCATAATGAATTAGCGCGAGTTGACAAGGCTTCTCAACGGTTACGCGAAGTCATGGACGGTTTGAGTTCGGCTTTTTTTATAGGCACGATGACGCTAGAAGGTATTGTGACTTATGCCAATAAAACAGCCTTAGAAGCAGTTGGTGTAGAGCGTAAGGATGTATTGGGTAAGCCCTTTGTAGAAACACCATGGTGGACTTATTCAGAAGTCACACGTCAAAAATTACGTGATGCAATTACACGTGCGGCCAAAGGTGAATCATCGCGCTTTGATGTGATTTTTGAAAATGTGCATGGCGAACTTATTACGGCTGATTTTTCGTTGCATCCTGTGCTAGATGTTAAAGGTCATGTTGCATATTTAGTGCCATCTGGCCATGACGTGACTGAGCGTAGAGCCGCAGATCGGGCATTACGGATGCTGAGTGAATGTAATAATTTACTGCTTAGGGCAACAGATGAAATAAGCTTAATGCACGATGTGTGTCGGTTAATTGTTGAGGTCGGTGGTTATAGTATGGCATGGGTTGGTGAAGCTCAATATGATGAAGCCAAAACGATTAAGTCCATTACTTATGCAGGCATAGATAGCGGCATAATATCTAAAGATGTAGTGTTAACATGGGCAGAAAACGACCCCAAAGGCCAAGGTGCAACGGGTCGATGTTTGCGTAGTGGCCAAGTTGTTATCTGCGAAGATGTGCAAAAAGATTCGTTAATATCAGCATGTTTATGCAATCTTGCTCTACAAAAAGGCTTTCGTGGTGGCATGGCATTTCCTTTGTTTTCAAATGCTTCCGCCCGTCGAGTGCTGACTCTTGCATCTCGAACGGTCTTTAACGTGGCCAGTGATGAAATCACACTGTTAAAAAATCTAGCCGATAATCTGGCTTATGGCATAGAAAATCTACGCATTCAACAACAAAACAAACGTATTTTATCGGCGGTTAATCAAATTGCTGATGGTGTGGCAGTAAGTACAGGTATGGAGTTTTTTCAACGCTTAGTGTTAACCATGACCGCCGCATTAGGCGCGCATGTAGGTATTATTACCCGTGCACAGGTAGGAGATGTATGTTCGCGTACCGTGGTGGCGGTACAAGATGGCCAGTTAATAGAAAATTTTGATGTTCCTATATTAGGTACGCCATGTGAGAAATTAAGTGCAATAACTAAAGAGTGGATTGTGGCTTCAGAGGTTCAAAAAGAATACCCACTTGCTGAGGGCTTGGCTACTTTTGGCACTGAGGCTTATGTTGGTCGCCGAATTGAAGACTCTCAGGGGCAATCAATGGGGCAAATTTGTGTGTTATTTAGAGAACCTTTAGCAGATACAAGTTATGTGTCTGCCACGCTTAAAATCTTTACTGCGCGTGTAGCGGCGGAGCTAGAAAGACAAGAAAAAGCATAGGTATAATACAAGCTGGTTGTTTTTGCTTTAAATGGATATTTGAGAGACTTTGATGACATGCAATAAAAAAGACTAAACCACAAAACTGACCTAAGTATTTAAATACTCATGTCAGTTTTTTATAAGAGGCATAACGTGTTTAAAAAACTCATTTATCCCATCGCTTTATTGGCATTAACAGCATGTCAAAATGTACCGTCAGAAGTCATTAATACGGCTGCCACCCCTGCGGTCTTAGCCACTAATAACACCCAAATGTGTTATCAGCAGTTATCACAACAATTGACACAAGCTATTGATTATCCTGTTCATGTTTCGCCAACAGCATTTGCCACAACAGCAACTATTTTTTTAGAACCTATTGCTTTGCGTCAGGCCAAGGGGCAGCGTAAAGACGGTATGTTGTTAGATAAACCAACTCAATTTAGCTTAGAGCTTAATAATCAACAATGCGTATTGTCTCAAGTCGGTCAACCTTTTAAAAGCACGTTAAGTTTATGTGTGTGTCAGGCAACGCCGTAATTTATAGCTGCCGCGCCATACACGTTTGATAACGCCCATCAACTCTGTTTGCAAACCAAGCGGTGGTAAGCTTTCGGGTGATTTTTGGGCTAACTAACTCAATATTTGGCATGATTTGTTGCGCCAACGTGCGGCCAGTTTGTTGGTTAGCTAATTCAAATACCCGTTTAAATACTAAGGTTTGACTAAAACTTTCGGTTTTTTCACGTTGTAAATCTTGTGCTATGGCATCAGTTGTCATGTGTAAACGAGCGGCTAGGGTACTCAGTTGTTGTTGAGTGCTACTNNCTGCTATAACGTCCTGCATTAAAATCGGCAAACCTATACTTCATGTGTGGATAATTAACCCGATAGTGTAATAAGTTGGCAATGCCAAAATATAAACCCCCACGACGGCTAAACACTTCTTGGCGTAAACTGCCTGTGTAGCTGTAAGGATAATAAGGCCATGCCTTAATATGACTTTGGGCAAAGTCCACGCTAACTTGCATAGGCCCACCTGTACGAATCGGGTTTTTCATCTCAAACGGCAAACCAATTTTTTGGGCATCAAGCACAATATCTTCAAAAAGTGTATTCATTTGTTTTTCGGTTGTGAGGGCATCAATACGCGCCTTATAGCTACGGCCATCGGGCGAGGGTTTTAAAAAGGCTAACTTTACCGCAACCATAGGCAAGTGATATTTACTGGCGCGATTTTCAATTTCTTTCCAGACAATTTTGTCTAAATTAGCCACCTTTGGGTCGCTTTGCCATGTGGATTCTTGCTCAATAATCGCCATCGCTGCACAAAAATATTGTGCTTCATAAGGAATTTTAAGCGCAGTAAAAGCCGTTAAAATATCATTACGCCAAGCATTGCGGTCTTTAATATTGGGAGGTAGAAGTTGTTGTAATAAAGCACGTGCTTGGTCGATGTTTAGTGAAAAAACAGGCGTTTGTGGCGGTGGTAGGTTAACAGTTGGTAATAAAGGGCTGATGTTTGTACCTGTAGCAATTGAGCTTTCTTGTTTAATAATAGGGGGTGCAACAGGTACAGACGGATTAACAATAGCTGTTGGTTTTTTAGGAGGAGTGCTAATGGGTGGGGTAGCCACACAAGCTGACAATACACTACTTAATAACACAAGATAGGTAACAGACTTCACAAGCATCCATCCAAACCAATAAAAGGTAGCGGCATTTTACAGAGATATGAGATGTGGTGTGATGCTAAATTGGTGCTTTGTAATAAGCTAAAGCCCTAAAAAATATACTTAGATGATATGATTTAATCTAGACGACTTAATTTAAAAGGAAGAGTTATGACAACCGAACAAATTCAATTTAACGATGGCGCAGCTTACGAGCGTTATATGGGCGTTTGGAGTCAGTTGGCAGGTGATGCTTTTTTGGCATGGTTAGCCCCAAAACCAGAGCAACAATGGTTAGACATTGGCTGCGGTAATGGTGCATTTACCCAAATGATTGCCGAGCGTTGCACCCCTCACACTCTACATGGCATAGACCCCTCCGAGGCACAATTAGCCTATGCGCGTACACGCCTAAACACGGCACAATTTGAACAAGGCGATGCCATGAACTTGCCTTATGGCAATAATAGCGTTGATATTGCCGTGATGCCTTTGGTGATATTTTTTGTGCCAGACCCCGCCAAAGGGGTAGCCGAAATGGTGCGTGTTGTGCGAAGTGGCGGGCTTGTAACGGCCTATGCGTGGGATTTTTTGGGCGGAGGCTTTCCTTATGATGTAGTGCGAACTGTGTTAAAAAATAGCAATATTAACGCGCCATTACCACCTAGCCCCAATGCAGGTAATTTGCAGGTTTTGCGTGATTTATGGACTCAAGCAGGGTTGCAAGATGTTGAAACCAAAGAGATTGTGGTTGAGCGTATATTTAGCAGTTTTGATGAGTATTGGGCTGTTGTGTTAGATGCGCCAAGCTTAGGCGCACAATTGATGGCTATTCCTGCCGAGCAGTTAGAGGCTTTTAAAGCGGCGGTACGTTTGGGGCTGACGATTGATGCAACAGGTAAAGTAATTTGTAGTGGTAGAGCTAATGCGGTGAGGGGGGTGGTGGAGTGATTTTTGTATGTTGGGTTAATAACCCAACATACAAGGCTTTATGTCTCAACTCGGCTCATAGCCCAAATTCGGGCTTAACCATTTTTCGGCTTTTAACATATCCCATCCTTTACGCTGTGCATAGCTTTGCACTTGGTCTTTATCAATCTTGCCCACATTAAAATAGGTGCTTTGTGGCAGCGAATAATAAAAACCACTCACCGCAGCAGCAGGCCACATCGCATAATGTTCGGTTAGGGTAATGTTGGCATTTTTCTCGGCATCCAATAACGCAAACAACGTGCCTTTTTCGGTATGCTCAGGGCAAGCAGGGTAGCCCGGTGCAGGACGAATCCCAACATACTTCTCTTTAATCAGCGCATCGTTATCTAATTGCTCATTAGGTTGATAGCCCCAATACTCTTTACGCACGCGTTCATGCAAATGCTCGGCAAAGGCTTCGGCCAAACGGTCAGCCAACGATTGCACCATAATAGCATTGTAGTCGTCACCTGCNNTCCACATCGTCATCATTAATTTGTGCGGCTGGCCAAAAGCCAATGACACCATTAGCGGTTAATAGTTTCTCGCCAATTAACTTATCAAGCATCGCTTGTGCGTCAGCAAATAAACGCGTGGCTTCTACACCCACGACTTTATCTTTTAAAATCGCAGGAAATTTACCCGCCAAACTCCATGTAATAAAAAACGGAGTCCAGTCAATGTACTTACGGACTTCTTCTAACGGATAGTCTTTTAACACCTCTACACCTAATTTTTTAGGTTTTGGTGGTGTGTAATTATTCCAATCATGGCTAAACTTTTCGGCAATAGATTTCTCATAACTGAGCTTAGGTGCTTTAGGTTGACGATTAGCATAACGCTCACGCACCTCGGCATATTCGGCTTTGCGCTCGGCCAAAAAAATAGGTTTCATTTCGGGCGAGAGCAGCGAGGTGGCCACACCCACTGCGCGTGAGGCATCAGTCACATACACTACGCCATCATTATGATATTGCGGTTCTACTTTAACGGCAGTATGGGCTTTAGAGGTGGTTGCACCACCAATCATTAAGGGAATTTTAAAGCCTAAACGCTGCATTTCACGGGCAACGTACACCATTTCATCTAGGCTAGGTGTAATCAAACCTGATAAGCCAATAATATCGACTTTTTCTTTAATGGCGGTGTCTAAAATCTTTTCGCACGAGACCATCACACCCATATCAACAATGTCATAACCGTTACAGCCTAACACTACGCCAACAATATTTTTGCCAATGTCATGCACGTCACCTTTAACGGTGGCCATTAAAATTTTGCCTTTGGTTTGGCCTACGGTTTTTTCGGCTTCAATGTACGGGTTAAGCCATGCCACGGCTTGTTTCATCACCCGTGCCGACTTAACCACTTGAGGCAAAAACATTTTGCCTGCGCCAAACAAATCGCCCACCACATTCATACCAGCCATGAGTGGCCCTTCAATCACATCTAAGGGGCGAGTGGACTGCAAACGTGCTTCTTCGGTGTCTTCTTCAATAAATGCAGTAATGCCTTTGACTAGGGAATATTCCAAGCGTTTAGCAACGGGCTGATTACGCCATTCTAAATTTTCGGCTTGTTTAACCGCGCCGCCTTCGTGTCGATATTGTTCAGCCACATCTAATAAGCGTTCTGTGCCTTCGGGGGTGCGATTAAGAATCACGTCTTCGACACGTTCTTTTAGGTCGGCAGGAATATCATCATAAATCGCTAATTGCCCTGCATTAACAATGCCCATGGTCATGCCTTGTTTAATGGCATGATATAAAAATGCGGCATGAATCGCTTCACGCACAGGCTCATTACCACGAAATGAAAACGAGACGTTAGATACTCCACCCGAAATCATCGCATGAGGTAAGTTTTGCTTAATCCAAGCGGTGGCTTCAATAAAATCAACCGCGTAGTTGTTGTGTTCTTCAATCCCTGTGGCAATGGCAAAAATGTTTGGGTCAAAAATAATGTCTTCGGCAGGAAAGCCAACATCATCAACCAATACATTATAAGAACGTTGGCAAATTTCCCGTTTACGCGCGGCAGTGTCGGCTTGGCCTTGTTCGTCAAAAGCCATCACAATAACAGCCGCACCATATTGACGGCACAAACGGGCTTTTTCTACAAATTCAGCATGGCCTTCTTTTAGCGAAATAGAATTAACAACAGCTTTGCCTTGTACGCATTTTAAGCCTGCTTCAATGATTTCCCATTTAGAGGAGTCAATCATAATTGGCACACGTGAAATATCAGGTTCACAGGCGACCATGTTTAAAAATTTAACCATTGCGCCTTGCGAATCTAACATGCCTTCGTCCATGTTGATGTCAATAATTTG
>DDBM01000060.1:0-908 GCA_002333125.1 Moraxellaceae bacterium UBA2032
TGCTTTGAATGATGATTATCGCTTCAACCTCATCTTCGCCAACAAAAATACATAGCGCGATTGCCCTACCTCACTCTAGCTCTCTCCCACAGGGAGAGAGAACTCCCTCTTCCGTTGGGAGAGGGCTGGGGTGAGGGATAAACCAACAGAATATAACACCATTTAGAAGAGAGAAAATTATGCGTCTGGAATTTACCAAGATGCATGGCCTTGGCAATGATTTTGTGGTGATAGATTGCATTACTCAGCGAGCGCATTTAGAAACATACCAAATCAAACAAATTGCCGACCGCCATTTTGGGGTAGGTTTTGACCAACTATTATTAGTCGAAGCACCTACTCGTCCTGATGTGGACTTTAGATATAGGATTTTTAATGCCGATGGTTCAGAAGTACAACAATGTGGCAATGGCGCACGCTGTTTTGCACGTTTTGTACGTGACCGCAAACTAAGCCGCAAAAACCAATTAATTGTAGAAACGGCCAGCGGCATTATCGAACTCAACATTACGGCTAATGGTTGGGTCAGAGTCAATATGGGTGTGCCACGCTTAGAACCTGCGGAGATTCCTTTTATTGCACCACAACGCGCACTCACCTATCCACTGGCCTTTGGTGAACATGAAATTACCATTAGTGCCGTGAGTATGGGTAATCCTCATGCGGTTATTTTGGTGGATGATGTCAATACCGCGCCTGTACGCGAATGGGGACGCATTATTGAGTCTCATCCTCGTTTTCCAGAGCGTGTTAATGTCGGTTTTTTACAAATTATTGACCGTCAAAATGCGCGTTTGCGGGTCTTTGAACGTGGCTCGGGCGAAACCTTAGCTTGTGGTACAGGTACTTGTGCGGCAGTAGTTGCAGGTATTCAACAAGGCTTATTAGATGAACGTGTGCGCGTACAA
>DDBM01000060.1:983-5114 GCA_002333125.1 Moraxellaceae bacterium UBA2032
ACTAACAGTTTGTTACCAATTAGTGTACAGCGTATGCTGTCGGCTATTCGAGGCTTTTACGACTGGCTCGGTCAGCAACAACAGTTAAAATATAATCCTGCAAAAGCCTTTAAAATTAAACGTCAGCATCGTGACTTACCCAAAGTCATGGATGTTGACCTCGTTAATCAATTACTCGATGCCCCCTCGCCCGATACCCCTCATGCTGCCAAACTATGGCTGCGTGACAAAGCCATTATGGAATTATTATATTCGAGCGGATTACGTGTTTCTGAGTTAAGCAATTGTTTATTAAACGATATAGACTTAAATGCCGCGTTAATTACCGTAACAGGCAAAGGCAATAAAACCCGTGTTTTACCTGTAGGACGCAAAGCCATTTTAGCAATTAGAGAGTGGCTAAAAATTCGTCCAGACTTTGTCAAAGCCGATATTGCTAATTATTTATTTTTAAATGAACGTAAAGGCCGCTTTACCGAACGGGGTATTCAGCAAGCTTTGGCGTATCAGGCGCAGCGCGTCGGTATTCCTCAACATTTACATCCGCATTTATTACGTCACTGTTTTGCTTCACATCTGCTAGAATCTAGTCAAGACTTGCGAGCAGTGCAGGAATTACTAGGTCATGCCAGTATAAGCACCACTCAGATTTACACGCATTTGGATTATCAACATCTGGCGCAAGTATATGATAAGGCCCATCCAAGAGCGAAAAAACAATGATTAAATTGCTTACCTTTGACTTAGATAATACGCTATGGTCGGTTGACCCTATTATTGCGCGTGCCGAAAACGCGATGATGGAATGGATTTATCAAAATCAACCCGAATTACGTTTTAAGGTCACTACCGTACAGTTTGAGCAATACAAAGAAAAAATTAGCTCCGAACAGCCACACATAAACCACGATTTAACTCAATTACGCTTAACTACCTTACGCAAAGTATTAGAAGGTCATGTGGCTGGTGATGTAAATACTATTGTAGGTAAAGCCTACGAAGTATTTCAGCGTGAACGTAACATTGTGCAGTATTTTCCGTATGTGTTAGAAACTTTAGAAGAATTGGCCGAGCAGTTTCCGCTTATTGCTTTAAGTAATGGTAATGCCGATGTACATAAAGTAGGCATTGGTCATTTATTTAAGCATCACTTTTCGGCGGCAGGTGTAGGCTTTGCTAAACCACATCCTGCTATGTTTGAACAAGCACTTGCGATTGCTAAAGTTGCCCCGCACGAGACGATTCATATTGGTGATCACCCTATTCAAGATATTCAGGCCGCTAAAGATGTGGGCATGAAAACCATTTGGGTTAATTGGATGAGTCAAACATGGCCTCTAGCTTCTAAGCCCGATGCCGTGGTACATAATTTTGAAGACTTACCCGATGCCATTGCCTCGTTAACGCATCAGTTGGAAACAATATAAATGCATATATGGGTAGATGCAGACGCGTGTCCTGTTGTGGTTAAAGATATTTTATTTAAGGCCGCCGAACGCTTACAAGTTCATATGACTTTAGTGGCTAATTGCCATGTGCGGGTACCTGCCTCACAAATCATTCGTTCCGTACAAGTACCGTCGGGCTTTGATGTAGCCGATAATTGGATTGTGGAGCAATCAAGCACTGGGGATTTAGTGATTACCGCCGATATTCCTTTAGCGGCAGCTGTCGTGGCCAAAGGTGTTTACGCACTTAATCCTCGGGGTCAATTTTATACCCCCGAAACCATTGGCAACAGGTTAACGATGCGTAATTTAATGACNNGCATATTTGCGCCTTAATGGATTCATCATTTAAAGGTCTAAATTAACAGGCCCAACCACCTGCCCTGTTTTTGCATCAATCAACATCACAGCAAACCCACGCGCACTGCCTAAATTCATATAACGCACATCACTGGGCTGATAGCCATAATGTTGAGCAGCCTCTTGCATCACCGCTAATGATTGCTCTGATATAACTGCACTCAATTGTAACGGTGCTGAATTAGCTAAAATATCAGGTACTAACTCTTGATACTCTACATAATACTCAGGCATCGTTTGTATATCGCCAGCACCAGATAACGCTGACATAATAATATTGGTTTTTTCTTCGATATTGGTAGGAAACTTAGCCCCCACTAAAAGTGGTTTAGTAAATGATAAGGTTTTAAATTTCTCTATTTTTGCTTGGCTTAATCGAGTCGGGTCAATCTCATTAACAAAGATCATATCAAATCGTTTTGATGTTGCCACCAAAAAGACAGGCCTCGATTGAAACATGGTATATAAACCCATCGACAAAAATACGGCTTGAATAACTGCAATGACGGTTAAATCCATGCGTAGTGTCTTTTTACCTTGTTTATAAACAAGTAGCGTTAATAAAGGCCCTACAATTAAATCAATCCCGCCTATCATCAACAGCAATTGATCTGCTTTGGCCATGTGCATTAACGGCAAAGGATACCAAAAATAAATAATATACGCTGCAACCGTTCCAACCACAAAAAAACTGATAATTAAATGAATAAACGAGGCTTTCCAACGGGTCATGATGTCAATCTTCTCTTGTTGTTGTGAGTTAAAAAATTTCTTATCTTACATTACTAAACGCTCTTTACGATACTGACTTGGCGACACGCCATATTGCCGTTTAAATGCCTGACTAAAAGCCGTCTCGGAGTTATAGCCGACACGCTCACTGACTCTATTAATGCTCATATCACCTAAAGTTAAATAACGTGCCGCTTGGCGCAACCTATATTCGGTTAAATATGCCAATGGAGACTGCCCCAACACATTACCAAAACGCTCGGCAAAACTTGAACGCGACAAACACGCCAAATTAGCTAAATCGGCGACCGTCCAACCCTGAGCAGGATTCGCATGAATAGCACTCAACACAGGGGCTAAATACGGGTCACGCACCGCATGAAGCCAAGTATCACTTTGACTCGGTAATTGCTCTACATAATCACGCACACACTCGATAAAAAACATACTAATTAAACGATTAATTAAGGTATCTCTGCCAACTCTAATACGCTCCGACTCTAAAGCCAAAAAATCTAAACCAATTTTGAGCCATGCTGGCCCTTCGCCATTTAAACCATCTTCAATCAAAATATAATCAGGTAAAGAGGACAACAACGGTTTGGCCATTTCGCTATCTAACAAACACCGCACCGCCAACATTAACACCTGAGAGTTGCCTTGACCTAAAGTCACAGAGTCATAACGCGCCCCTCTAAACTCGCTATTTAACTCAAGAGGCTCATTAATACTTGAAGATGAAGCATCATAAAAACGATGTTTAGCACCATAAGGCACAAATATAATATGCCCTGCACTTAAGGTACGTTGCTCTTGGCTAATATCAAAACCAACTTCGCCCGTTAAAATAATATAAAAAATCGTTTGTTTTACTGAGTCAAATGCCCAATTTTGCAACCCGTTAAGATACACATATTCTGCGCCCCTAAAATGTACATCGTCCAATAAATGACTTAAAGCATCCACTATATTCAATCCTCTAATTTTACAAAACCAATGTAACATTGTTCGATGTCGGTGTTTGACGCAAGTTTAACGGATTTTGACGACTGGTTGTAACAGGCGTATCAAGGCACTATACATCTACAGATTGTCCAACAAGTTTTAACACAATAGCAAGCGTTAGCTTGGTTGTGTTGTGAGATTAAAGGGTGAAAAACATGAATGCAAAAACGCCAGACCATTTATTAGAAAATACAACGCCTAAAACCAAATGGAAAGACCCAAAACGCTATTTATGGATGCTTAGCCCTGCCTTGCCTGCTGTTGGAATTGCTGCTCTGACTGCTTATGCCATTGCCCCCAAAAAACTGCGTGCTTTAGCATGGGTAGGGCCAATTTTGGTACATGGCGTGATTCCTGCGTTAGACCGTATGATTGGCGAAGACCAAAGTAATCCACCCGAAGAAGCGGTGCGTGACCTAGAAAAAGATAAATATTATGACCGCGTGGTCAAAACCTTTGTGCCATTGCAATATGGCGTTACTTTGCTAGGTGCTTATTTAGCAAGCCGTAAAAGCACGCCAACGTCGGACTATATTGGTTTAACCTTATCTGTAGGTGCATTAAACGGCATTGGTATTAACACAGC
>DDBM01000101.1 GCA_002333125.1 Moraxellaceae bacterium UBA2032
CCAGAGACAGCGGCTATGCCGCATCTTATTTCATATGTAAAAAGCGTGGCAATTAATAAGCCAAAGAGTTAATCGCCAAGCAATATCAAACTTTTTACACCCATCAGGCTTAATAGTTCAATAGCTTCTTGTCTGTTTGTCATAGCAAATACCAATGATGGATTATCAATAAATGCTGTCGTGAATGTGTCTTTCATGTTTGTCATTAATTCATCAATGGTCAATACATTGGCCTTTTTATTGATTTTGAGTAGATATAGTTTTTCTTTTGTGGTGCTAACAATAGCAATCGTGTCACCCGTTGCATGATGGGCTATGTAAGTGGTTTTACCTGTTAATCTGCCTGCATCTATTTGGATTGTGGCGAAGTGTTCTAATAGGTTCTTATTTGAAATATCTTGTGGGGAGTAATCCCATAAGTCAAGAAACGCTTTATTGGTAGCAATTAATTGGTCGATGGCTTGTGAAAATAAATGCCAAGGGTCTGATTGTTGCTTGTGCCATTGCTCAACAAAAGCCACAAAATCCTTTTTTAAGTTTTCTAGGCCGCCATGTGCATTTGCAAACTCTGGATGCTGTTGTGCATAGATGAAGTCAGAAGAGGCAAAACATACCTTTTCACTTAGGCTTATGTTGTCGTTATTTAATGCTTTTGCTCGTTCAGTAATGAGTGCTAGCGTGGTGTTATTGATACTCATGTTGCATGACCTTAATAAATTAAAACTATGAATTGCATTATCTTAATAGTTTTTAGTTTGAAAGTAATGGGTTAGACAAGGATAAATATAAATATAAATATAAATATAAGGAGTGTTATATATGCTTACTGTAGATGCATTAAAGTCAGAGGTTGAAAAGCTCGGTTTTTTTGAGATGATTAGGTTTTCTGAGTGGGTTGCTCAACACCGTGCATCGCGTAAAGTGTCTGTATATTCTTTAGAGAAAGAGCAGGGTAGGGCGGATCAGTTAAACCCTGATGATATAGCGCAAACAGATCAACAACCTGAAAATTCAAATGATGATTTTTCGATTGATTATTCTAAGCTCGAAACAAAACGAAGTGCTTTAGGAAACTTTAAATTACATTATAAAGACTCCAGTGGCAGCATTAGTTGTCGTGAAATAAATCTAAGAAATGTGTTTAGAAAAGGCGAAGTCCTATATTTTTCAGCTTATTGCCATTTAAGAAAGCAAGTTAAAACATTTAGGACTGACAGAGTCATAATGCTAGAAGACTTAGACAACGATATGATTTTTGATAAAGATTTAGATGTTTTTTTTGCCGCTAGGCTGTTGGCTGTGTAACTTTTTCCAATTGATAACGATCAAGACATCACATGAAGGATAAACTTTTTTCTATCAAAAAAATGATAATCAAATCTATCACTTTTAGTTTTTTGGTGATTTTGACAGGGTGCGCGAACGAGCAGACATATTATTCAAAAAAATTTGCCACACCAAGTTGCGGTGTTTATCTGCCTAATACTCCTTACGTCGCCTGTAAAAATGAAGTGAAAAGTGGTGATGAGCGCACACTCGCAAAAAATAAATTTAGCCTAAGCACCAATCACCGTAGCACTAAGCCGATTGCACCCAGCAGCAGTGAAAACGTCAGACCAAAGCCTCGCAGTAGCAGTAGTGGTTTTGACTGTGCAGGTAAGTCAACCTGTGGGCAAATGACCAGTTGCGCTGAGGCGCGGTTTTATCTCAATTCGTGTGGTGTTAAGAAGCTGGATAGAGATGGGGATGGTGTGCCGTGTGAGTCGATTTGTAACTGAAATTGAAGGTCGTCAAGGGCGCATACCACGCACCCTAGCGACTTTATAAATTANNAACCAAAAATCACCCACACTGATTAAGCTGGTATCAGTATCTTGGCCATTGTATTCAAATTGGCAAGCTATTAAGTGGTTGTTTAAGCGCACCTCAAAATCCACAATTTGTAAGCTCATAATTCATTAACTCTTTGATTTAGTATGAGTATTTTATAATGGTATGGTGTGAAAGTGTAGCGAATAGTAAAACAAATATGTTTTATTTTTCTTGTATTATGAAACGTATTTGTTTTATAATGGCTTTGTCGCGTTAAGGAGCTGGATATGAAATACAGCGAGTTTGAGCGATGGTTGCGGCGGCAAGGAGTCGAAGTGGTCAGACAAAGCGGTTCACACCGCGTTGTTAGATTAGGGGATAAGCAGTCAGTGTTCCCTTACCACGGTAGCAAGGAAATGGGCGAAGGACTCCGAAAGCAAATCATCAAAGACCTCGGCTTAAAGGACTAAGCCGAGTCCCCCTTTAACGCTATTTCTCAAACCAATTGATGAGGTGATTTATGGAATATGTCGTAACATTGGAACGGGATACCAATAGCTCGTACTGGGTGCGGTGTCCTGATATTCCCGAAATGAACAGTGTTGGCGATACTGTTGAAGATGCATTGAAAGAGGCACTGGATGGCCTAGAAACAGCATTCACTATTTATATGGATCAGCGTCGAGCGATTCCAAAACCTACACCAGCCAACGCAGGGGAATATACGGTTCGCATTCCAGTCAAAGTGGCCGCTAAAGTGTTGTTGTTTAATGAAATGATTGCTCAAAAAGTGACAAAGGCAGAAATGGCTCGCCGTTTAGATGGCTTTCAAGCCTCTGCTGACCGCATTTTGAGTATCAAACATTCAACAAAGTTAGAGACGTTAGAAGCAGCTTTTGCAGTGCTAGGTAAACATTTGGATTTGCGGGTCGCTTAAATCAGCGTCTCCAACTCCAACCCCGTCGTCA
>DDBM01000106.1 GCA_002333125.1 Moraxellaceae bacterium UBA2032
AAAAGCTGAGACTACCTCAGAACCATAAAAAAGTGAACCATAATTGGCTGGGGCGTTATCGCACTTGAAGCAAAAGTTAGGGTTTTGGCATAAGATACCTAACCAAAAACGCCAAGAAAAACAACGATAGTTGCAATAACATTCAAAAAAAGAACGATACAAACCCACCAAAATCCTTTATTCGTTGCCGCTTGATTCATATTAATAATGGTTTTTAGGTTATCCTTTAGTATAGAAATTTGATTTTTCAGGGAAATATTACTATTTCTTTCTAATGCGGTTACATTTGACGCGGATAATTCTGATACAGCTTTAATATGTAATAAAAGCTCTTCAGTTGATTTATCTAACATATGTTTGAGTTTTTTATTTTCTTTTTCTACTCCTTCAATAGCTCTTGTATTTTGAATAAGCTGCCGCGTAAAACTATCCAACTGATCCGCCAGGTTGTCTGCGCCAAGTGCCTTAAGATCACGGCGCATAGCATTCAAGTCTTGTAGCAACTCATCATCGCTCTCCATTAATAGATCGATTAATTGCCCTCGTTCACGATCTTTTTTTAATGTTTCGGCTATTGCTTCCTGTTGTAGCCTAAGCTCTTGCTGTACTTTTTTTATAGCATCATCACTAGCCTCTAATCTATCAACAGCACCACCAAGCTCAAAAGCCATATCATGATTTATTTTCGTTAGAACTAGACTAACCTGTGTAAGCTCATGTACAGACTCAATAGCTGTGACAGTGCTTAGTTTGATCTTTTTATCATTCCACATTCTGGATAAGGCATTTGCTTCTGAATAATGCCGTAAAGTGCGTATCGAATCAGTCCCTTTCTCAGTAGCATTTTTTGTTTTCTCCACCAATGCCACCAAGTCTCTATTTTTAGAGCTGCTTAGTTCTTGTGCAACAGTATTTTGACTTACAACAACAGGTTTATTCATCTTTAACTTACGCCTTCTTGCGACTTAACAACTTGGCGACTCTCAATTTATCTTGCTGATTGGATTCTTCTATTAAGTTAATTATGTCAGTATTTGTTTTTTTATGTGTTTCTGCGTTATATAAGGCGGATTCCATATGCTGTCTTGACATAACAGCGCGTTGAGCTGAATAACTATAAAATCCCAACGTATCAACTTGCATTTTTGCAATATCAAATCTAGCTTCAAAAAGCTCAGCTAAACCAACTTCAATTTGTTTAGATATCTTGTCATTTTGAATAATATGCTGCGCCATAATAGGAGCAAGAAGCCCAATCGGTCCAGCGAGCGTAACAGCGGCATGTGTAATACCTACCAAAGCAGCTTTTTCTATACCACTTTTCCCAGCCTCTATAAAGAAATCATTAACAGTAATTTCCCCCGCGTTTAACTTCTTTGTTAGCTCCCATAAAGTAAAACCATATATCACAAGAAATGTTGCACCCGTAGAATCAACCCCGTCTAACATAGCCAAACCACCTGCTGCCGTGGCTTTGAGCGTCGTTCCTTTGATTTTATTTATTGTTGTTTCAGACTGTATTTTGGAAAGAACTTGATTACTTACATCACTCAAATTCATCTCACCTGCGGCCACACTTTTAAATCCAGCCAAAAGTGTCGGTGCAATATCAATCACCGTAGTGAATGCTATTGCTGTTAAAGCCCCTTCTCCAACTGTGCTTGCCGAGTCAAAAAAAGAAGACTCATGGGCAAACTCAGGAAGCCCCCCATGACGCATAGCATCCGTACCCTGTTGAGCCTCAGCGTATGTAAGTGGCGATGAAGATACGCCATTATCTCCAATAACAACATCCGAAAAGTTAATTGTTTTTAATGCCTCCGCACGCTGATAATCATTAACTGCTATAGCCTCCTGAATAGATGACTCATGTTGGCTTATGACAAAGTTAAGTTGATCCGCAGGAACAACTATTGTTTGACCAGCATATTTTGCAGCTAGATCACCATTTACGTCTATTACGACTTCTGCTCCAGCGTGATAAGATTCATTCGCAGTTGCATAATACTTGGGATTGAATTCATCACCCATAGTTGTCTTAATGTCTACAGAAGCATACTCGTGACTTCCTAACCGCTCTGCACGCCCATCTAAACCTGCTTGCATTTGATTTGAATTAAACGATGCTGCGTGATGTGCTTCAGCAAAGAAACCCGCACCACCATTGATATTTTTAGTAATTTCTTCTGATGTGCTTGTAAAAACATCAAAAGCATCAGCAGCAGCCATAGCTGAATTAGCATATTCATCTAAATGGTCTGCTGCCATATAACTTGCAGCTATAACTGAGGCATCTTTAATAGGTTTGCTTTTTTTACTCATGATAACTTATGCCTCTAGATTGAACACCCTAACGCCCAAGCTCACCGGAAAAACCGCCGTAGCGAAGCGGAGGCGGGGTTTTCCGGTGCAGCGCCTTGTTAGGCACGCTGGCACTCATTTACTGAGATTGAGGGTAAGTAAGCCCCACAGTGCCAATAGAAAGAAATTGCTCAATACGAACGCCGCGAGGCGATGCCACACTTTGTTGTAAGTGAGATGCACCAAGCTATGAACTGCCCGTGACGCGACATAGCCCCATGCGAGACCTACGGCAACGGAGGTGACGGTGTGTGTTACGAACATGGTTAAGCACACCACATAAAACAGTATGGGAAGCTCCAGCAGGTTCATGTAGTTCCGATTGGGGATACTGACCCCAACTGGGACGTTTTTAGATTCTCCAAACTTTAAATCGTCTATGACCATCTGTTTGAGAATTAACGCCTTGGCACGCTGGTATGGGATAAGCAAGAGAACAATGAAAGTAAGCACGGCCAATGCGATTACTGGATACAAGATGGCAGCTGGATTCATTTACTAAGGTTCCTTTGGTTTTCTGCCTAAC
>DDBM01000012.1:0-603 GCA_002333125.1 Moraxellaceae bacterium UBA2032
AAGGGTTTTTTATTGCAGGAAAAGAAACCGCTCTCTCCTTTACTTCCAGTTTTTATTTTTCAACCCCCTCAACCGCTTGCCTTAACTGCACTAAAGCCTGTTTTAATTTACTTTGAGGCAACGCAAAATTCATTCGCATAAAGCCACTACCTGCTTCACCAAAACTTAATCCTGTATTTAAGCCTAATTTGGCTTGTTTAATAAAAAAATCTTTTAAAGCCGTATCATTTAAGCCTAAATTACGACAATCTAACCACAACAAATAAGTACCTTGAGGTGTAATCGCTTTTATTTGTGGTATGTGCTGCTTAATATAATCACAAGCAAAGTCTCGGTTAGCTTGCAAATACATTAACACCTCATTGAGCCATGTATGGCCATGCNNTCAAAAACGGTTTGAATCGCTTGCTTATGTTGTGGGTTGGGTACAATTAAACTCGACAGCATTAACCCTGCGATATTAAAGGTTTTGCTAGGGGCAATAGTGCTAATCCATAAGTCATCAGGTTGCGTGAGGGTGGCTAAGGCATGATGTTTATGTGGGGTATAAACTAAGTCGGCATGAATTTCATCGGCAATCACCACAATACCATAACGGCGAGT
>DDBM01000012.1:654-9060 GCA_002333125.1 Moraxellaceae bacterium UBA2032
ACATTAAAATACTATTACGTTCAATAGGCCAGTTATGTTGTTGCTCAAACCACGAAATAAGTGCTTGATACAGACTATCTGGATAAAAAGTATAACCATAAACGGGGTGTTTGGCGCGTGTTGTTAATGCTGCTGTCACCGCAGGAGGGGCGGCAAAGTCCATGTCGGCAACCCATAACGGTAAAATATCTTCTGTGCCAAAAAACTGTTGATTTGCGTCATGTTTGACGCTGTGTTGTTGGTTGTTGTTGATAAGAGTGTCAAAGTTGTGTGGCATAAAATTACTCGAATATTTATGATTTCCCTCACCCCAACCCTCTCCCAAAGGGCGAGGGGGTAAAAGCTAGTTTACTTAANNTCAAGGGTGCTAAAGCTTTCGCCATCTTGTTTAAAACCACCAATCCATTCTTCGCGTGGTGTATGTTCTACAAGCCACGTATAAGGTGAGGCCAAAACCAATAGGCCGCCAATATGTAAACGCTCATGTATCGCGCTTAAAAATTTACTTGGGCTATATAAACGGTCGATTAAATTGGCGGCTAAAATTAAATCGTAGCCTGTAAATTGAGATTTAAGATTACAAGCATCGCCTTGATAAAATTGCACTTTAGCGCGAGTGTTGTCTAAGCCTAAATCGGCTAAACGACGTTCTTTGTAGCTGACTAATTCGCCTTCTTCACACAAGGTATAACGTAACACGCCTTGCTCGGCCAGTTGTACGCCTTGTTGTACAAAACGCGCCGAAAAATCGATGCCTGTCACTTGTTCAAAGTGGCGTGCTAATTCAAACGTGGCACGGCCAGAGGCGCAACCTAAATCTAAGGCGGAACGTGCTGGACGTTGTACCATATTAGTAAGTGCTAATTTTGCTAAAGCTGCCGAAAAGTTTTCTACACCAAAATAGCTGTCGCCATAATGAAACTCGGCATATTCCGACATAAATTTATCGGTTTCGTAACGTGAGCTAACAGCGTTTACGGTGTTATTAGTGGCAATGTATCTAAAGCCTGCGTGTTGAAAAAAATGACGGCGGAAAGCATAACGCGAGTCGGCATGGCTTGGATTGCCACACGAAACCCATGAGCCGCCTTTAATGATGTTATGGCGGTCGTCAAAAGTGGGCGTGGTAAAGTCATCATAAATTGGATGAACATCAAAGCCTTCAAATGGGTAAGTGGGCGTTTCTGTCCATTGCCACACATTGCCCACCACATCAAACAAGTCGCCATGTGCAAACTGATTAACAGGGCAAGCAGAGGCATAGTGGTCTAAATGCAAATTAGCATGGCAGGCTTGTTGTGTTTGTGGATGTTGTAAGCCTGAGCGTTGATATAAAAGCTGCCATTCATCTTCGGTAGGCAGACGAATTGTTTTGCCTTGTTGTTGGCTTAACCATTGGCAAAAAGCGGCTGCTTCGTGGTAGTTGACTTCTACAGGCCAATCCCAACACATTGGCACTTCTTGGGTCATTAAACGTAGCAACCATGTGTTATCTTTTTTACGCCAAAAAGTGGGGTGCGTCGCTGCGCTAAAATTACGCCACGCCCAGCCTTCGGGTGTCCAATACTCGGCTTGTTGGTAGCCTTGAGCCTCTACAAAGGCCAAAAATTCCTGATTACTCACTAAATAACGACTTGCTTCAAATGGCGCAATATCGGCCTGATGATGGCCGTATTCGTTATCCCAACCATAAAAATCATTATCTTTAGATTTGCCTAAATTTACTTGTCCTTGCTCAATAGCCACTAATTGATTATTAGGTGCTGCACCTGTTTGTAGGCAGGGTTGCCATGCTGGGTGATTTTTGACATAAGACAAATCATGTTGACGAATCAACACGGAGGAGGTTTCGAGATGAATTCGCTCATGTTCAATCCCCATAATAATTGCCCACCACGGATTTTGCCAATTAATGGGTAAGGTGAGGGGAGACTCTAAAATAAGTTGACTCACAAGGTTGCGGACTTGCTGACGGTACGCTTTAACCTCGCTAACGCTTGGCCAGTCGTAATGGGCATCGTTAAGGTCATCCCAACTCATTTCGTCCACGCCTACGGCAAACATAGATTCAAAACGTGGATTGATACGTTGGTCGATTAAATGGACTAATAACAGTTTGTTAACAAAAAATGTGGCGGTATGGCCTAAATAAAAAATTAAGGGATGACGTAAAGAGATAGGCTTTTTGAAATAGGCTTCTTGGTTGGCTAAGGTGTCAAATAACGATTCGTAGCGGTCAAAGGTATCTAAAAAATAATGTAATAATTCTTGGCGTTTGGCTTGAGGGTTATCGCCTGTTAATACAGGGCTACGGCTAAAAAGATGATGTGGAGTCATTGTGGCTCTCAAAATTAGTTAAAAATTATTAGGGTTTAGGTGTTTGTTTAAATTGTCCCTTCGACTCCGCTCAGGGGGCGTTAGGGAGTAGCAAGATTTAGACGTTTTAAATGCTGATATGTTTTGTAACGCAGAAAGTTTATTTTGTCTATGTTGCAGGAGCTAAACAGAGTTAGCCCCAAAGCAATTAAAATGCGATTTGAATAGTTAAAACACTTAATTTGAGCATCTAAAAATAGACAAATACCACCGACTAGCTAATGCTAGTCAGGGTAATTGCTGTTAGGCGTGTTTTTTGTAGGTGTTGTTTGGGGGGAGGACTAATTAAACTTCAATCGCTCCATTGGTTTTATTATCAAGCTCGATGGGTTTGCGGCTAAATATGCCAATAATGGGTGTGCCATGCGCTCGCATGATGGGTTCAATTTCTTGGTGTAATTTGTGATAACGGTAAAAAGGCACTCGCGGAAACAAATGATGAATTGAGTGCAGGTTTTGACCTAACCAAATCCATTCAAAAGGTTTCATCCAAACAGGCATAATCAGACTATTGGTGTTTTGATAACGCTTTGGCTCTTTGTAAGGTAAGTGAGGGCGATAAGCAAACCAATAAGCGGTAAAAAAGCCACCTAAAACGTACCCACCTAAAATAACCAGTGCAGCCCAAGCTTGATTTACCAATGCAATAAAAACGACTCGCCAAGCAATAGAAACTGTTAATTCTACACAGTAAACGACGCGCTCTTTTGTGGTGGCACGACTCCAGTGATTGAGTACAAAAAAAGTATTTTGAATCCAAACAAATTTAAAAATAGTCATAAAGGCTTGGATTATTCCTTTACCTAAGCCATGAATAACAAAATCTGGGTCTTTATCGGGCTGATTGGTATAGCGATGATGGGTAAAGTGTTCGAGTTGATGCGATGCGTAAGGAATGGCAATAATCGGGGCAACAAGATAGCCGCAAAGATTATTAAGCCAAGTTAATGACTCATTATTACCATTAATGTTTTTATGAGCCGCTTCGTGCAAGGGCGTATAAGAGGCATAAGTCAGCACCGCCAAGATAATAATAGCCGCCCACGTTGGCACAAAACCTTGAGCATATAAAATCAAGTGAGTCATAAAAGCTGTCACAACCAAGGCAGTCAGTATCATGGTTGGCCATGCCACATTTCCCATGTGTTTTTGCGCGGCAGAAATAGCTTTTTTATTAAGCGAAGCAAGATGTTCGGACATAATCGTTTCTCATAAAGTGCATACTACCAATTTACTGGGTAGTTAATTACTATTACAGGGCAATAGAAGCCTTTGTGCTTGCTTTAATGGCCACGCACCTAAACGCTATTTGTTTTTTGGATATAATTTTGCATGTCTATGATTGAGCCGATTCTTCATCCTGTGGTTATTAGCCAAGTGATGGTTAACTTTGCGGCAAGCTTTGGCGTTGATAAAGAAACCTGCTTGCTTGGCACTTCTATTTCTGAGGCACAGTTACATGACAGCGAGGCATTAATTGCTCGTTCGCAAGAAATGAAACTGGTTGAAAATTTAATATTAGCTCTACCCAATGAGCCAGCCTTAGGCTTTAGATTAGGCTTGCAATACAGTGTTTCTACGTTTGGCGTATGGGGTTTTGCACTGCGAACCAGTCAAACATTGCGCCAAGCTGCTGCTATTGCGCTGCGCTATTTACCACTTAGCACCGCCTATTGTGGTATGCAAACCTTAAATGAAAAGGGCTATTTTTATATCTTGTTTGACGCAAATGGCATTCCGAGTCCTTTGCGTAGTTTTTTGTTAGAAAGAGATATTGCAACAGGCGTTAATTTAATCAACGAGCTAAGTTTGGCAGGGGTAAAACTGTCAAAAATAGAGTTTCAAGGTGCGCCACCCAATTATGCTAGCGATATTGAAGCCTTAATTGGCGTTAAACCTGTTTACCACAGCCCACACAATGCGCTGGGGGTCACGATTGAAGAAGCTGACCGCTTATTGCCTACCTATGATTTGCAACTGGTAAGACTCATGGGTGACCAGTGTCGTCAACAATTGGAGCGCAGGCAACAAACAGGCGTGACGGGGCAAGTACGACAACAAATATTAGGCTCGTTAGGGTTGGTTGCTTCGGTTGAAGAAGTGGCAAAAGCCCTTGCTATGTCGCCGCGAAGCCTGCGCCGTAAACTCGAAAGTGAAAACACCAATTACAAAAACTTGCTAGACCAAGAACGACAACAAATCGCGCAACAATTATTGCACGGCAGTAATATGAAATTGGACGAATTGGCATTTCATCTGGGATATACCGATACCGCGAGTTTTTCACGCGCTTTTAGGCGTTGGAAAGGCTGCTCACCTGGTGAGTTTAGAAATTCAAAAAAATAAGGTGTTTAACCTGAGTTAAAACGTCTCAAATAAATTCATCATATCTTCTTCTGAGAGTTTAATATCCTGTTCTTTGTCGTGGCTAAGAATCGATTGTGCTAACTGTGCTTTGTTTTTTTGCAAGGCTAAAATCTTTTCTTCAATACTTTGATTGGTAATGAGTTTATACACAAAGACAGGCTTATCTTGACCAATACGCCATGCACGGTCAGAGGCTTGGTCTTCTGCCGCAGGATTCCACCACGGGTCATAATGAATCACGGTATCAGCCGCCGTTAAATTAAGCCCAACACCACCTGCCTTTAGGCTAATTAAAAAGACAGGCACTTGTCCTGATTGAAAGGCATTAATGGCTTCTTCGCGTTTTTTGGTTTGACCTGTCAGTTTAACAAAGTCAATTTTTTGCTTGTTAAGATTGTCTTCAATCAGTGTCAGCATGGTGGTAAATTGCGAAAAAATCAAAATTTTGCGACCTTCTTCGACCATCTCGGTCACCATGTCAAGTAACTGTTCTAGCTTGGCCGAATTGGCTTTACTTGATGCAATTTTTTCTAGCTTTAATAAGCTCGGATGACAGCAGACTTGGCGTAATTTTAACAAGGCATCTAAAATCAAAATTTGGCTACGTTTAAAGCCTTGTTTGGCAATAATATCTTGAATACTACTTTGCATGGCCACCCGAACCGCCTCATACAATTTAGATTGAGCTTCGTTCATGTCAATATTGACTTCGATAGTTGTTTTGGGCGGTAACTCTTTGGCAACATCGACTTTTAAACGGCGTAACATAAAGGGTTTAATGCGATTAACCAGTTTTTGGCGTAATTGATTATCGCCTTGTTTTTCGATGGGATGGCGATATTTTTTATTAAACACGTCTTGGCTAGACAAAAAACCAGGCATTAAAAAGTAAAACAAAGACCATAATTCGCCTAAGTGGTTTTCCATCGGTGTACCTGTTAAACATAAACGATGTTTAGCATCTAACTGACGTACCACGTGTGCTGCTTTGGCCTGTGGGTTTTTAATGTTTTGCGCTTCATCCAAAATCAACAAATGATAACTGTATTTATTTAATACTTCTTCATCACGCGCTAACAGGGGGTAGGTGCTTAACACAATATCGTATTGGTCAATTTTATCAAAATCTTGGTGACGGTTTTGCCCTTGCAATACTAATACTTTTAAATCAGGGGTAAATTTTTGGGCTTCTCTCAACCAATTATACATTAATGAGGTGGGGGCAATAATTAGGGCGGGTTTGTTAGCTAAATGACCTGCTTGTTTTTCGAGTAAAATATGTGCCAAGGTTTGCGCGGTTTTGCCTAAGC
Organism: Moraxellaceae bacterium UBA2032; assembly: GCA_002333125.1. Taxonomy (GTDB): domain Bacteria; phylum Pseudomonadota; class Gammaproteobacteria; order Pseudomonadales; family Moraxellaceae; genus Agitococcus. The sequence goes on from DDBM01000012.1 coordinate 6,708, forward strand.
CCATATCGTCAGCCAAAATGCCGCCGTGTTCGGTGTCGCGTAAAAACTGTAGCCAACCTAAACCTTGTTGTTGGTAGGGGCGTAACTCGCCGTTAAAGCCTTGAGGGGTGGGGAGTTGTTGTTGATAACCTTGTTTGAGTTTGTTGGCAAATTGGGTGAGTCGCTCATTGTTTTGCCACGGCATACCTAATAAGTGCTGTAGCTCAAGTATATGTGCCGCATCATACCTGTCGATGCCGTGACTATCTTGCTGCAATAAATGCCCTAAATGCAGCAAAATGGGTTTAATGTCTTTGATTAAAATCGCCAAATCGGGTTGGTTGTTGCCCAGTTGAAAACTAAAAAAACCATCGTCATTTAATTTTTCTAAATTATCGGGCTTAAGCAAGGCAGGATTGTTTTGAATTAACCCTGTGAGCAAGTCCTTTAAATTAATCACATTGCCTTGTTGGTCTTGAATGGTTGCGCCAAGCTCAAACCAGTTTTGTTGAGAGCTAGACTCATTTAAAGAAAACTCAATGTGTTGTGCCGCTTGCAGATTAAAAATACTGTCTTGCAGGTGTTCAATTTTCCAGCCGAGTGCTTGTATTTGGTTGGTAGGAATAATGTGCTGACTCCAATCATCCAAGTTGGCACACACAAGAGCGGCGTTGGGTTTGTTTGCTAAATATCGGCTTGCAGGATGTTGACTTGCCCATTGCAGCGAGGCAATGAGTTTTTGTAATTTGGTGATGTGTTGTTTTTCTTGTTTGACATCCCTAAATTGCCGAACGGTTTGGCCTTGCTGTTTGCCGATAAAAAAGGCTTTTGTGCTGTTGGCCTTAATGCGTCCACTGTCATAATCAAAACAGACTTCGGCTAAACCTTGCCCGTTATCTAACATAAAATTCATTAAGTTATCAAAATCACCAAAGCGTAATACAGGCGTACATGCGCCATAAACATCGGTTATTTGTTGCGCAGCTTTGCTGGGTGGTAGGCTTTTGGTGGCGGGATTGGTTTGTAAAATCTCGCTAACCTCATTGATTAAACTGCTAGGAATAGGGGGCATATTGAGCAGTTTATGAATGACATCGGCTGTATAGGGGGTGTTTAATTCGCCCATAGTTAAGGTGTCTAAATCAAGATAGCTCAACGGGCGAGTGTAAATAATGCGAATGTTTTTGGGTGGTGGTGTATTGTTGGTATGAGTTAGGTTTAGGGTGAGTTTTTCGGTTTGTTGCTGTGTGTTGTATTGCCATTGAAAGTCAACAGCATAAACGGTCTCTGACCATGATAAGGGCTTGTTGTTTTGATGATGTTGCCAATAGCAATCCCCACTTTGTATGAGCTGTTTAAAAACGTCTAAAGACATATTTTGCAGGGTTAAATCGGAATAATACGCATAGATGTTTTCTTTGTTGAGTGAAGCATGGTTATAAATTAAGGTAAATAACGTGCGCTCATGCTTGGGCATGGCAATTTTATAATACAAAATATTATCAAACGTGCTATAGCTTTTGGCTTCTTTAATTTCGCCGTCTTTGTTGCGGCGTACCTTAAAAACAGAGGTGCTTAATTTGTGTGTTTGTGTGAGTACATAAATAAATTGTCTGGCGTTTTCGGTGGGTTTGGTGGCGGTAGTTTGAAGAAGATTTTGCTTAAACTCTTGTAGCCATTGGCTGGCTTTTTGATGTGTGGCATTGGAGGTTGATTCGGGGAAGTGAACGACGTTATCAAGGTGTTCTTCTGGCTTGTTGAGTTGAGCGGAAATATTTGACGCAGATAACGATAAGTCGATGTCATTTAAAAAATTAGTATAAAAAACATGTGCTAAGGCAGCACCATGTTTACAATAATCACTAACGGGGCAGCTACACTCCGAACCAATAATCGCATTTTTTGCAGGGCTATAAATGATATGAGTGTGGTAATAGTATGTGCCTTTGATTTTTGCACCCATCATAATATTGCCATGATGAGGGGTAAATTGAATGGTGCNNCAATAGGCTAAAGATTATTCATTATAACAGGATGGCGTTATTGTCCAAGTCAGAAATTCAATATAGCTTGTACAGCAAGCGAGTAGGGTTTATGGCAGAGTTGTAGCCCGTTGTGGTAACACGGGTTTAAAACACAATCCAAGAAATAAGTAATTGTTTTGTAAGGAATTTAACTCGTATTTCGCTACGCTGCATACGGGCTACGGCTCTCAATTATAGGTTGAATATATTGGTTTTTAATAGGGCGTATTACAGTGCGTGATTGTTGAAGTCAGCCACAAATTATCAAAAAAATGATAGGTCTCATGCTTTGGCACATTTGACCTAAAAAAGTATCAGCATAAACAGGAGTAAACCAAGCAGTGTTGATA
>DDBM01000048.1 GCA_002333125.1 Moraxellaceae bacterium UBA2032
CAGTCGCTGCATGCTCACCGCGCTGAATCGCGCGCATAAAGTCCAATTTAAGCAACAACTGCTCCATGCCATCAACATCCAAACGTAGCGTGTTGTGCGAGTTATAGTCTTCGCTTTGGGTGATTTTTTCTTCGCCACTCTCGACAAATTTGGAATAGTTTAAGTCACGTAAGTCTGGCGGCACTCGGAAATACTCGCCACGATCTTCCGCGCAAGCCATCTCTTCACGGCTCAATAACGCCTCGTAAAGCTTTTCGCCGTGGCGCGTACCAATGATATGTATAGGATAATCCGCTTTACCCAATAAACGAGTTAATGCTACTGCCAGTGTATGTACTGTAGCGGCAGGTGCTTTTTGCACAAACATATCGCCATTATTACCATGCTCAAAAGCATAAAGCACTAAATCAACTGCATCCGCCAATGTCATCATAAAACGAGTCATCGTGGGATCGGTAATTGACAGTGGCTTGCCTGCACGCACTTGATCAATAAACAAAGGAATAACCGAGCCGCGTGAGGCCATTACGTTGCCGTAGCGAGTACCACAAATTACAGTATCTGTACCTTCCAAATTACGCGACTTGGCGACCATCACTTTTTCCATCATCGCCTTGGAAATGCCCATTGCATTGATGGGATAAACGGCTTTATCTGTACTTAAACAAACAATACGCTGTACTTTATTTTGTATCGCCGCCTCAAGCACATTTTCTGTGCCAAGCACATTCGTCTTGACCGCTTCCATCGGATGAAATTCACAAGAAGGCACTTGCTTTAATGCTGCCGCATGGAAAATATAATCCACACCACGAGTCGCATTTAATATGCTTTGATAATCTCGCACATCGCCAATATAAAACTTGAGCTTGCTGCTGCTGTAACGTTTACGCATGTCATCTTGCTTTTTTTCATCACGGCTAAAAATCCGTATTTCAGCAAGATCTGAATCAAGGAAACGCTTTAAAACAGCATTTCCAAAGGAGCCTGTACCACCTGTTATAAGAAGAGTTTTTCCACTGAATGACATAAAATTAGCCTTTAGTTTGACAATTAAATCCGTGCAACCTCAGCCTTAGCTGAACGCTCAACCAAAGTTTGATCGAAACTGGTCGCTCCTCTCACATTTTTGCTCGTCGGTCTCACATTAGCCTTCGCTGGACACGTTCAAACCACACATCACTATTGAAACTTCCTGCACCATCAGGGCTGAAACGACAAAACAGCCTAAGAATACAACACCATCAAGTTAGTTTTTGTTTTTTAACCCCGAATAAAACAGACGGCAATTTTCTTCAATAATTTTGGGATTAAACAACATCTTTAGAGCCTGAGTCTGAACTACCAGACGTTGTTGCTGACGTAACTCCATTGGAAGTTTTGCGAACTGCCCAATTTTATCAACAAACGCATTAGGTTGGTGTAATGGCAAATCCCAACCCAAACCATCCGCTTCAAGATTACGCCATGGCGTTTGATCACTCAATAAAACAGGTGTACCTACACTTAACGATTCAGCAATGACATGACCATAGTTTTCTCCAAGTGTAGGGAACAGAAAAAGATCATATCGAGAAAAAATACCTTTAACATTAGACGGTTCAACACTACCACAATAATTAACCTTAACATTTTTGGGTAACTGCTCAATCAAAGCTTGACACTTTAGCCAATAAGCCAAGTCTTCAAGAGGACCATAAATATCAAACACAAGAGGCACATCAACACAATTCAAAATTTGGATAGCAAAATCCAAGTTCTTCATTGGTGAAATTCTAGATAGGAAAACCACACTTAATACATCTGTATTGATATTAGTGATAGTTTTTTTTATTGGGGTTGGATTAGAAGCTGCTTTTTCAGGTAAGTCGATGGCTATTTTAATCCTACTACTTGGATATTTTAGGGTTTTTATAATGTCTTTTTCTTCATGCACAGTTGAAGCCTGAAAAATTACGTTCCGATACAAGCCAAGCAACTTACTACACATCAAATATATATATTTTTTTGTGCTTTTCAAACTCAATGCGCCAGAAGAAAACTCGCCACGCGGTGCAACAATTACCTGTTGTTGGTTGGGATTAAAGAAACGATTAGCAATAAGTGGCTTTATGGTAAAATTCGGATTAAAAAAGCTGTTAAAATATAACAAATCATGTGGAGTACTCTTTATTATATTGACAAAATTACATATAGACATCTTATCTGGAGAGATATAATAAACCTTGGCTCTCCCCACATCCTGCCACTCATTAAGGAGGATAAAGGGATATGCAGAAGTCTCGCCCAAATCACGATCACTCGTAATAATCAAGAACTCAAACTCATCACTTAAATTATCTACCAAATTGACGATAGTTCGTAAAGGGCCGCCACTCTTAAAGCCAGGCAAATAGTTACCCAAAAAAACCAAAATAACAGGCTTATGATCCATACTTAGTCTCGTTTTGTTAACGTCATATAGCAAATTAACCCATATTGCAGAGGCTGAGTCACAGGCATCAACACTCACAACATTGCAGCTTAC
>DDBM01000082.1 GCA_002333125.1 Moraxellaceae bacterium UBA2032
AATATTAGCTTGTTCACAGGCAAAAAAAGTCCCTGTACGGGCAAAACCAACGGCTATTTCATCGGCAATTAAATGCACGCCATATTTGTCACACGCTGCGCGTAATAACTGCAAATAAACAGGATGATACATTTTCATGCCTGCTGCACCTTGAATTAACGGCTCAACAATCACCGCGCAAATTTCATGGTGCTTTTCGGCAAGTAAGTTTTCCATTGCCGCAAATTGTTGAACGGCAAAATCGTGGGGCGATACACCATCGGGTGCTTGTGTCCAATCGGGCGAGGCTACACGGTATTGTTGAGTCAGCAGTGGCGCATACGTTTGCGAAAATAGCGGAATATCGGTCACGCTTAACGCGCCTAAAGTTTCGCCATGATAACTGCCACTTAAAGACACAAAGCGAGTTTTAGCAGTTTCGCCCTGATTATGCCAAAAGTGCATACTCATTTTTAAGGCGACTTCTATAGCGGCCGAGCCATTATCAGCATAAAAACACCGCGCTAAACCTTGAGGGGCAAGTGCTAATAGTTTTTCGGAAAGTTCGACAATCGGCTCATGGCTAAAACCTGCCAAAATAACGTGTTCGAGCGTATCTAACTGCTGTTTAAGAGCGTGGTTAATATCTGGGTGAGCGTGTCCCCAAATATTTACCCACCATGAACTAATGGCATCGAGGTAAGTTTTGCCGTCAAAGTCAGTCAGCCATACACCTTTGGCTTTGGCAATCGGCACAATAGGAATTTGCTCGTGGTCGTGCATTTGGGTACATGGATGCCAAAGAACGGCTAAATCACGCTGCATTAATTGTTGATTGTTCATATTTATCCATGAATTATTAAATGCTTAGGCAATACCAAACGATGCCACAGCAAGCCACCTACACCACAAACAGCCATTAAACTTAACGTGGCTAATGCGCTATCACTGTGCCAAGCTCCTAATATTGCCCCAATCAGTGCGGCCAAACTAAACTGTAATACACCCATTAATGCCGAGGCTGTTCCTGCTTGATGGCCTTGATTAGCCATCGCGGCTGCTCCTGCATTGGGTGAAATAAATCCCAAACTCGCAATATAACTAAAAAAGCCAATTAATAATAAGCTTAAGGAGTTTATGCCTGCTAACTCAATGGCTAATAAACAGCTACTTACGATGGCAGGTAGCCATAAGGTGTTGTGTAATAAACGCAGCATCGAAAAACCACGGCGTAACAAATAAGCATTTAATTGACTGGCTGCAATAAAACCAAAGGCATTAGCACCAAAAACCCAACTGTATTGTGTAGGGGAGAGGTGTTGCAACTCAATTAACACATGGGGCGAGCCTGCAATATAAGCAAACATTCCCGAAAAAGGTAAACCACTGGCAAGGGTGTAGCCCATAAAGGTGCGATTACCCAATAATTGCCAATAGCTGCTCATCACTTTTTTGAGCTTTAAGGGCCGCGAGCGGTCATGGTGCGTTTCGGCTAAGGTCATATAAACCGCCATTAAACACAAAAACGCAAAAGCACTTTTAAACCAAAAGATACTTTGCCAACCATAAGCGACTAACAACCAACTTCCTGCTAAGGGGGCAAGAATAGGGGCTAAGCCCATGACCAAAATTAACATCGAAAATGCTTGAGCAACTTGTGTGGGCGAACAACGGTCTCGCACAATGGCACGGCTAATCACCATACCTGCACAGCCACCAAAACCTTGCACAAAACGACCCATAATTAATTCATTCATGGTGCTGGCAAAACTACACGCCAACGAGGCAATAACAAACAAACTCAAGCCAACTAATAAGGGTATTTTACGGCCAAAACGGTCACTTAAAGAGCCATATAATACTTGCCCCATCGCCATGCCAATAAAAAAACTCGCTAAGCTAAGTTGTATGCCTGCACCCATTTGTTGCGTTAGGATAACAAAACTTGGCAAATACATATCAATCGACAGTGGGCCAATGGCTGTTAATGCACCTAATAAAATAAGCCACGGTGCAAAACGTAGTGGCTCGGTATTTGCTTGAGACATAATTTTTTTAGCCTAAGCTAGAATCCCAAAATTCAGGACGAGGAGGCGGNNGCCATGCCGCGCAACATCCACTGCGTTAAAATCATCAAATGGCGCACATTATCTTTGTCGGAGTTAGGCAAAAGATAATGCTCGGCTGCCGAACCTAAGGTGCTAAAAGCCGAAATCCATAATTTTTGTAGCATCGTAGCCAGTTCGGTATCACGGCGACTGGCCACAATTAACTCTAAAATAACGGTGTTTTCGGTTGTGCCAAAGACTTGTTTCCACGAAATCATAATCAGTTCGGCGAGTTTGTCTTCTGACTCATCTAAATGACGCATCGCCACACCCAACTGCACATAAATTTTACGCATCAGGTGTTCGGCTGCTGCTGCAATTAATGCCGCTTTAGACGGAAAATGATGCACAGGCGCACCGCGTGACACTTGTGCGGCCTCCACAATTTTGGTTACGGTAGTACCCGCATAACCATCAGTCTCTAAACACTGTAAAGTGGCTTCAATAAGGCGAGTTCGCATCGCTTCACTACGTTCTGCTTGAGTACGGCGTGGTTTTTCGTTTGGAGTGGTCACTGTTTTTATCGTTTCGAGTTTGGTCATAATAAAACAACTTTAATAAAGGCGAAGTGCGCGAAGCATGGTGTATTTTAGCATTGTTAGTGCTAACGCGTTTAGGACTCATTGTTCTAGATTAAGAGTTAAATGCGCTTTTTTTGCTTGCACACTTGACGCTAGGGTCGGTTTTTTGGTATTTATTATACATACTGTACGTCCGTATTGTAAATGTGGACTTAGGTATCGTCCCACGATTAGCGCGTTTTGTGAATATGAAGCCGCCTAAAGCGGATGAAGTGTAAACAAATAAGCGATAACAACCTAAGTCCTAAAAGATAGGAGTAGATAATGAGCAACCTGCATATCCCCGAAAATTTAGCCCCAATGATTCCTCGCACGTTATTTAATAGTGACCACGAAGCGTTTCGTAAAACAGCGCGGCGTTTTTTTGAAGAAGAAATTGCCCCATTTCATGAAAAATGGGAAGAGCAACAACATTTAGACCGTAGTTTGTGGAATAAAGCAGGTGAATTAGGCTTGCTTTGCCCAACCATGCCCGAAGAATATGGCGGCTCGAATGTTGACCGTTTATATAGTGTGGTGATGATGGAAGAACAAGCACGTGCTGGGGATTCGGCATCGGGCTTTTCTTTGCATTCCGATATTGTGGCTAATTACATTAACAACTTTGGTAATGAACAACAAAAGCAACAATGGCTACCCAAAATGGCTACTGGTGAAGTGGTTGGTGCGATTGCGATGACCGAACCGGGTACAGGCTCTGATTTGCAAGCAGTACAAACACGCGCCATTGATAACGGTGACCATTATATTTTAAATGGCTCTAAGATTTTTATTACCAATGGGTATTTGTGCGATATGGTGGTGGTTGTGGCCAAAACAGGCACTAGCGAAAAGGGCGCACAAAATATTTCTTTATTGATTGTTGATGCCCACAGCGAAGGCTTTAGCAAAGGCAAACCACTCAAAAAAGTCGGTATGCGCGGCCAAGATACTTGTGAGTTGTTTTTTAATAACGTCAAAGTTCCTAAAGCTAATTTATTAGGCATGGAAGGCATGGGCTTTATTATGCTCATGAAAGAGTTAGCATGGGAACGCATGATGATTGCTATCATCTGTGCCGCAGGCGCAGAAAGTGCTTTGGCGCATACTGCCGAGTACGTTAAAAGTCGTAAAGTCTTTGGTAAGCCTGTGGCTTCTTTTCAAAATACCCGTTTTAAATTAGCCGAATTACGCTCCGAAACCCAAATTGCGCGGGTCTTTGTTGACCGTTGTACCGAACAGGTATTAAAAGGTGAGTTGAGTGTAGAGGCAGCTTGTGCCGCTAAATACTGGGTATCTGACTTGCTAAGTAAAGTGGTTGATGAGTGTGTGCAATTACATGGTGGTTATGGCTATATGCTTGAATACCCCATTGCCCGTGCTTATATTGATACTCGCGCCAATCGTATTTATGGTGGTACTAACGAAATTATGAAAGAGCTGATTTCGCGCAGTATTTAAAGTTAAGTTTAGGTTAATAAAGAAGGCGCATATTGCGCCTTTTTTTATGGGAATAAGCTTTGTTTGTATTTTGAATATCTAAAAGTATTAAGTACTCTGGAGACTTTTAAATGCCCTTAATCTTTGTAGTGTTTTTGGCGTATATTACTTGCTAAGTAGTTAATAATTTGTTACAAGTTAGTAGGGGGAAGCTAGCTAATATGGCAAATAAAACGATTTCTTCCTCAAAAAACGGAGAAAATTCATGTCAAAAAATCTAAAAGTTCTGTTGCAAATTGGCTTATTAAGCGGTGCAGTTATGGTAACGGGTTGTGCATCAAAACAAATCGCGCCACCTAGCACTATTGTTACTTCGGCTAAACAAGCTTTACTTAATGCTCAACAAGCAGGTGTGATTCGCTTTGCGCCATTAGATATGCGTATTGCTCAAGAAAAAATCGAAGCGGCACAAGATGCCTTTCGTACTATGGACTATGTTAATGCTGACCGTTTAGCGCAAGAAGCGTTGGTAACGGTTCAACTTGCCGAAGCTAAAGCAGCTAAAGAAAAGCTAAAAGCTTCTACAGGCGATTTGCAAGATACTTTGCAAGTTTTAAAGCGTGAAACAAGCAATTAATAGTCCTAAAGATAAATTAAACAAACGAGGATTGTCATAATGAATCAATCAAAAATTCCCTTTGCATATAAAACGGCCTCATGGGTTGCAGTAGGGCTAGTGATGTAGGCTTGTAGTTCGGCACCACCACCAGAGTCGGTACTTGTGCCACTACAAAATGAATATAAAACTTTAGCTACAAGCCCCGATGCTAGATTGGCAGAGGTTGCTTTATACGAAACTGATAAAGTATTAAAACAGGCCGAAGCCCTTGAGCCAGCTACGCTAAAAGGCTCATCTAAAAATAAGTTGGCAGCACAGCAAGAGTTAGCACATTTACAATATATTATTGATAAAAAGCTTAAATTGGCTGATGAAACGATTCAGACCAAGCAACTTGAGCAACAATATAGTAGCTTGTTAAAGCAGCGTGAAGACACAGTTTCTGTGGCGCATTTAAATGCGATGTCGGCGGTAAAAGCCCAAGCAAGTGCTTCTAAACAAGAAGTCGCACAAATGGCAGCTCAATTGCAAGATATGCAATTAAAACGCGCTAAATTAGAAGCTCAAACTCAAATTGCACAAGAGCAATTAAAGTTAGCCGAAGAGCAAAAAAAGCTTGCTGAAGTTAAAGCCAAAACGCAATTAACCGAAGCTAACAGCGCGTTAGAAAAGACCACCGCACAATTAGCGGCCGAAGCGCAAGTTCGTACCGACTTAGAAGCCAAAACTCAAGCCTTAGAAGTCGCCAAAAAAGACGCTGATGCCAAAGTAGCTGAACTTGCCGTAGCCAAACAAACCGCCGAAGAGCAAGCAGCCACCTTAATGGCCTCGCAAAAAGCGGCGGAAGAAGCTGCCGCCAAAAAACTTGCAGATGAAGCCGCAGCCAAAAAATTAGCCGCAGATGCTGCCGCTAAAAAGAAAGTAGAAGACCAAGCTGCCGCCTTAGTCGCCTTACAAACTAAAGCAGCTGAGCAAGCCACTGCTTTAGAAGCAATGAAGCAAAAAAACCAAACTCAAGCGCAAGCATTGGTAGAGGCTCAAAAACTAAGTGCCGACCAAACTCAAGCCTTAGAAGCTGCCAAAAAGCAAACAGAAGAATTAATGTTGGCTAAACAAACAGCCGAGCAGCAAGCTGCATCATTGGTTCAAGCTAAAAAAGATGCCGATATGAAGGCAGTTGAATTAGCAACGGCTAAAAAAGCCGAGCAAGAAAAAGCCGCGACTTTAGCGGCGGCTCAAAAGAAAGTTGATGCACAAACTGCTGCTAAAAAACTAGCCGATGACCAAGCAGCGGCATTAGTTGCTGCTAAAAAGAGTGTTGCTGAGCAAACAGCAGCACGTAAAGTGGCAGAAGAAAAGGCTATTGCTTTAGAAGCGGCTAAAAGAGATGTAGAAAACCAAGTCATTGCCTTGGCCGCCGCAAAACAAGCCTCTGATGACCGCGCTAATGCCTTGTTGTTAGCTAATAACTCAGCAAATGCTCAAGCGACTGCCTTGGTACAAGCCAAACAAGCACAAGCCGAAAAACAAACAGCTTTAGATTCAATGCAACGTGCCTTAGCCGCTGTAGCGGTAGCCGAAACCAAAGCGGCTAGTTTAGTTGATGCTAAACAAGCGGCTGACGAACGTGCTGCTGCTTTAGTTGCCGAAAAACAAGCATTAGAGGCGCGTACAGCCGCTTTAGTGGCCGAGAAAAAAGCCATTGAGGAGCGTGCTGCTGCTTTAGTGTTGGCACAAAAAGAAGCAACTGCACAAGTGAGTTCGTTGTCTGCCGACAAGCAAGCCTCAGAACAAGAGTTGGCCAACTTACAAGCCCAAATGAAAGACCTAAAAATGGCACAAACTACACGTGGTGTGGTGGCAACCTTTGAAGGTGTGTTATTTGATTCGGGTAAAACAACCTTGAATGGTGGTATGACGCGCAGCTTAGACCCTTTGGTTGCTGCATTGAAGGCTAACCCAGCGATGCGTATTGCCATTGAAGGCCATACCGATAGTGTGGGTTCCTCTAAAGCCAACCAAGCAATTTCTGCAAAACGTGCCGAAGCTGTTAAGCAGTATTTGGTAGAGCAAGGTGCAGATGCGAGTCGCATTCAAACTCAAGGTTTAGGCGAGTCCCATCCTATTGCCAGTAATTCTACTGAGGCGGGTCGTCAGCAAAATCGTCGTGTAGAAGTTGTTTTTTCTAAGTAGTCATCTTTGCTGTAAATAAAAAAAGCGAGTTTTGAAACTCGCTTTTTTTATAGCTAAAATTATCAAGTCTTTAGATTTTTTTGACGAATTCAGACTTTAACTTCATCGCACCAATGCCATCGACTTTACAGTCAATATCATGGTCGCCATCCACTAAGCGAATATTTTTAACTTTGGTTCCCACTTTAATCACTAAAGATGAGCCTTTTAATTTTAAGTCTTTAATCACAGTGACGGTGTCGCCATCAGCTAATACATTACCATTGGCATCTTTAATAATTTTTACATCTTCATTTGTTGTTGTGGCATTTTTAGACCACTCATGGCTACATTCGGGACAAATATACATGTCACCATCTTCATAAGTATAACTAGATTGGCATTGTGGGCAGGCAGGTAAATCACTCATAAAAAAATCCTAAAAAAATTGCCCTTCGACTCCGCTCAGGGAGCATTTCGGCGTTGACTGAGCGGAGTCGAAGTCAGAAAAGTAGGGTGGGTTATTAGCCTAAGTCTAACAACTGACACAAACGGGTTGTAGGTTCGGCTTGATTCATGGTGTAAAAATGCAAACTCGGTGCGCCGCCTTGAATTAAAGTCTCGCATAATCTTGCAATCACTTCTTCACCAAACGCTTTAATACTTGCACTATCATCACCATAAGCGGCTAATTGCTTACGAATCCAACGCGGCACATCTGCACCACAGCCGTCTGCAAAACGAATCAAATTACTAGCGTTGGTAATAGGCATAATGCCTGGAACGATTGGAATAGTTACGCCTGCTTTACGGACTCTTTCTACAAAATAAAAATAGGCATCGGCATTAAAAAAGAATTGCGTAATGGCACTGTTTGCGCCTGCATTTACTTTGGCGATAAAGTTTTTTAAGTCGCTTTCGTAATCATAGGATTGCGGATGCATTTCGGGGTAAGCCGCGACTTCAATATGAAAGTGATCGCCTGTTTCTTGACGCACAAATTCAACCAAATCACGCGCATAAGGTAACTCACCCAAACCTACTTGACCTGAGGGTAAATCACCACGTAAAGCCACTAAGTTTTTAATGCCTTGATTTTTATAACGGTGTAATAGGGTGGCAATTTCGGCTTTGTCGTCGCCAATACACGATAAATGCGGTGCAACCGCAATGGGCGCGGCTTGTTGAATACTATCTACAATAGACAAGGTACGCTCACGAGTTGAGCCACCTGCACCGTAGGTGACCGAAAAATAAGACGGGTTTAAAGCAGCTAAGCGTTGATGCACTTGCAATAATTTTAGTGCGCCTTCGTCAGTTTTTGTTGGAAAAAATTCAAAACTAATAGGAATGTTGCGAGACATGACAATCGGCCATCCTAAAATAAGTAGCCCGTATGGAATACGGGTTAGCGTGGTTATTTTCCCGTATTTCGCTACGCTTCATACAGGCTACTCACTCCCCCTTAAAAAGCAAGGGGGAGGAGCTAAGGCTATTAGTACTTGTAGCTTTCTGGTTTATAAGGACCATCAACCGCAACACCAATATATTCTGCTTGATTTGCGGTTAATTTGGTTAATACGCCACCAAAACCAGCAACCATTGCCGCTGCGACTTCTTCATCGAGCTTTTTAGGNNCCAAACGACCTTCGGATAACAAAATCAAATAGTTGCTATCTGATGGGTTAACGGCACTGTTTTTGGCGGTGCGATACACTTTGTGAACTTGAGGTTTTACTTCGTCCCAATGCCAGTTAGCGCGCATATAGGCAGTGTCAATTTCGGTGTCAAAATGGCCAATGTTACACACCACAGCCCCATTTTTTAAGGCGCGTAACATGGGCGCGTCACACACATTCATATTGCCTGTTGTGGTGACTAATAAATCAGTCTCACCCAATAAACGCGTGTCGATGTTTGCATCTAAGCCTGTGTTATTGCCGTCAAGGTACGGAGAAACGACTTCATAACCGTCCATACAGGCTTGCATGGCGCAAATTGGGTCAATTTCGGTAACACGTACAATCATACCTTCTTGGCGTAACGACTGAGCCGAACCTTTACCCACATCGCCATAACCAATCACTAAAGCACGACGACCTGCCATGAGCATATCTGTACCGCGTTTTACCGCATCGTTAAGCGAGTGACGGCAACCGTATTTGTTGTCGTTTTTGGA
>DDBM01000103.1 GCA_002333125.1 Moraxellaceae bacterium UBA2032
CATGAAACCTGTTATTGCCCTCATTGGCCGCCCTAACGTGGGTAAGTCTACCTTATTTAATCAATTAACCAAAAGTCGAAATGCCTTGGTTGCTAATTTGTCGGGGCTGACGCGTGACCGTCAATATGGCGATGGTCGTTTAGATAACAAATCGTTTATTGCGATTGATACAGGTGGTTTAGGGGAAAGTGACGAAGGCATAGACTCTTACATGGCCGAGCAAGCTAAAACCGCGATTCAAGAAGCGGATATTGTCTTGTTTGTGGTTGATGCCCGCGCAGGTTTGTTAGGCTCAGACGAAATGATTGCCGATCATTTGCGCCGCTTAAATAAAGAAACCTATTTAGTCGTTAATAAAGTCGATGGTTTGCACGAAGATGCCGCCACGGCCGAATTTCATCGTTTAGGTTTTAGTCGCGTTTATCAAACATCAGCCAGTCATGGTCGCGGTGTGCTGCAATTAATTACCGATATATTAGCCCCATTCCCCGAAGACTCCATTGAGTTGTCGGTAGAAGAAACTGGCGTTAAAATTGCTATTGTTGGCCGTCCTAACGTGGGCAAATCAACACTGGTTAATCGCTTACTGGGTGAAGATAGAGTCATTGTTTACGATATGCCTGGCACCACGCGCGACAGTATTTATATTCCTTATGAGCGTCAAGGTAAAAAGTACACCTTAATTGATACCGCAGGTGTTCGCAAACGGGGTCGTGTTCACGAAACTGTCGAAAAATTCTCGGTTATTAAAACCTTACAAGCCATTAAAGATGCGCATGTCGTTGTTATTGTATTTGATGCACGCGAGGGTATTGTTGAGCAAGACCTTCACATGTTAGGATTTGCCTTAGAAAGTGGTCGTGCTGTGGTGTTAGCCATTAACAAATGGGATAACATGACCGAATACGACAGAGGCTTAGTCAAAGCAGCTATTCAACGCCGTTTAGACTTTGTACCTTATGTCAAAATTCACTTGATTTCGGCATTGCATGGCACAGGCGTTGGTGATTTATATCCGTCTATTCATCGTGCTTTTGAGTCGGCGATGATAAAAGTCCCGACCAATCGTTTAACGCAAATTTTACAAGATGCAGTCGAGGGGCATCAGCCACCTTTAGTACATGGTCGCCGTATTAAGCTACGTTATGCCCATATGGGTGGACAAAATCCACCGATTATTGTAATTCATGGAAATCAAACCGAATCGGTTTCTAAAGATTATAAAAGATATTTAGAAAATATTTTTCGTAAAGTGTTAAAACTGCAAGGCACACCTGTTCAACTGGAGTTTAAAACAGGCGATAACCCATTTAAGGAAGATAAAGCAATGTTAAAACCAGCGGAAATTGAAAAAAGAAAGCATTTTGCGCCAGAAAAAAAACGAGATAGACGCTAATTAGGGCATAACCCCCCTAATTATTTAATAATCAGGGGTTTTTATGAGAAAGTTGTTATTTGTTACTACTGCTACGGTACTTGTTGCGCCCACATTAGGCTTTGCCGAAGAATTTGCCTTTGGCGACCAAGAAATGCCCGTCGTTTTAACAGCAACGCGTCTTAAACAAGCCGTTGCCGATGCCCCTGCCTCAATAACCATTATTGACCGTCAAATGATTAGTCAATCAGGTGCGCGTGAAATCCCAGATTTGTTACGCCTCGTACCTGGTATGGTCGTAGGCTACGAAAAAGGTTGGGATGCCTTTGTGAGCTATCACGGTACATCGGCTGATATGGCGCGACGTATGCAGGTGTTAATTGATGGTCGTTCGGTGTTTCAGCCCAGTTTGGCTTTTGTTGACTGGATTGGCTTGCCGCTAGAATTGGATGATATTGACCGTATCGAAGTCGTGCGTGGCCCTAATGCCGCAGCTTACGGTTCTAATAGCTTTTTGGCGGTGGTTAACATTATTACCCGTAATCCTGCCGACTTACCTACTGTACGCGCTTATACGCGCCAAGGTAGCGACGGTATTAATGATAATTTAGTGAGTTATGCAGGAGTAAAAAATCAACTCAGTTGGCGTATATCGGCAAACGATAGAGCGGATAGTGGTTTTGATAAATACTTTAATAAAGTGTCGCTTAAAGATGCTAATGGCGATGATGTTCTTTGGCCTGATGGCAATGTAAAGAAGATATTTGTTCCACTTCCTTATGCCGATGATAAACGCCAAAAGGCTGTTTATGGCCAAATGCTTTGGGAGTCGGGTAACGAAAGTTCAATTAGAGTTGGAGCAGGGCATTCGGAGCTAGTGGGTGGTAATCGTGCCGAAGGTGGTTTGGTACAGTTTTTAGAAGAGCCTGATTTTATCTCCGAGCAAAATTACCTTAATGTGTCGCTAGAGAAAAGTACCGCAAATCATCAAATTCAATTTAGCAGTGATTATTCGCAATTTAAAGCTAAACAGAGTATTCGAGTCGCTGTGCCTGCAGGCTTCTTTTTGCCTGAATTACAACAAATGTTTGTAATAGACCGTATTTATACCAGTCATTTTTTAGATGGCGTGCAAGACCTTCTTTCTGGCGATCCTAATGCTTCTTTACCTAACATTACGCGTGCAGATATAGGCTTATTAACCCTAGCGGTTGCTTGTAAAACAGGGTTACAACAAGGGGCGCAATGTGGTGCTATTGTGCCAGACCCTATGTTAACTCAAGAGTTAAATTACACTTCAAATTTAGATAAAACAGAGTCTAGGTTTGAAGCCGAGTTACAAGACACATGGACTCTTAACTCTAATTTACGCGTTGTCTATGGTGCAGGTATTCAAAACTCTCGCGCCGACTCGCTGCATTATTTTAATGGCGAAGTCGAAAATACCGTATGGCGTTTATTTGCGCATGGTGAATGGCAGTTTGCCCCCGATTGGCGTTTAAATGCAGGCATAATGGACGAGCATGATGATTATGCGGGTAATTTACAATCACCTCGGTTAGCACTTAACTGGCGTTTTTTACCGACTCACTCCTTGCGTTTAGTGGCTTCTCGTGCCTACCGTACTCCTGATTTACGCGAATCTAAGGCGTATTGGCAAT
This sequence comes from Moraxellaceae bacterium UBA2032, assembly GCA_002333125.1. Lineage (GTDB taxonomy): Bacteria > Pseudomonadota > Gammaproteobacteria > Pseudomonadales > Moraxellaceae > Agitococcus. The sequence goes on from DDBM01000103.1 coordinate 3,037, forward strand.
ATTATGGCCAAACCGAAGACCGTAGTTTAAGTAAATATGATGGTTATTTTCCCTTTGTTGGCCAAGCTCCAGCCGCAAGTGGTCAAACTTGCGTTTTAACGACTAATTATGGCGAAGGGGCTATTTCATCTATTTGTACTAATGGTGCTCCTTCTGAGCGGATTATTTCGCATGAAATTGGCTATTACGGCGAGTTACCCAAACAACATCTTCAACTTGATGTGCGTATTTTTAAGGATGATTTACAATTAAGTGAACATAATTTAGAAATAGATGACTTTGTTATTGCACCATTAGTTAAAAATCAGCAACGCGGTGTAGAAGTTGCTACCCAATGGCGACCCCATCCGCATTGGCGATTTTTGTTGAGTTATGCTTATGATGATATTACAGGTTATAACGATAACACCGACTTTGTACCCAAGCACAGTGGTAATGTAGGCGCGTGGTATGATGGATTAGCAGGCGTACAGTCCAGTGTAAATTATGTGTTTTACAATCAATTGTATAATGACCCTGATGATGGAGGCTTATATTTTGACCGTTTGGACTGGCGTTTAGCTAAAAAATGGACAGTTAATCAAAAGCATGACCTAGAGCTTGCAGGTGTGTGGCAAAGACGTTTGACAGATGATAATGAGTTACGCCGTAATAATGGCGCACCACGCGACAAAATGTGGTTGCAATTGACTTATGCGTTTGATTAAGTCATGTTGTGTATAGGGGGCGGTGACCATGATGTACTACAAACAGTCAAAGCCTTGTACACCAATAAGTCAGCTATCCATGATGGGATTTTTACTTAAAAAAAACCATCATGGATTAGTTAAACAGCACAACGGATGGTGCAAACATGAATAAATACCTCTTATGTTTTATTATAGTCTTATCTTCTTTAATACCTAATGCGGTATATGCTGCTAATACGATTCAGATATTAACGGCCAAAGCAGGTGACACTGCCGAGCTAAGCCAATATTTACAAAAAAACATTAATGATGATGTTAAAATTTTAACGAGCCATCAACTTGATTTAAAAGCCGATTTAATTATTGTTTTAGATAAAGATATTATAGAAAAACTCCCTTCAGAGCGTCCCCCTACCTTATTTGTATTACCTCAACCGTTAGCCATTGAGCTACAAAAAAAAGACAGTGCCTTATATTGGACACCTAGTTTAGCCATGCAGTTGGCATTAATTAAAGCTATTTTACCCGCCACTAATCGCGTGGGTATGTTGGTTAGTGCCGACAACGAAGATCAGTCGTGGTTACGCACATTTAAACAATATGCCACCGAAAAAGGCATAGAAGTACTCATACAAACCGTAGATAAAAGTCGTATTGGTCGCCAAGTTTCTGATTTGGCCGTGAGTACCAATGTGTTGCTGGCACAACCAGACAGTAATATTTATAACAGAGAAACGATTCGATTTATTTTGTTAGCTGCGTATAGGCAAAACACTGCCTTAATTGGCCCTAGCTTGGCTTTTGTAAATGCAGGTTCGTTGGCAACATTATATGCCTCACCAAATACCGTAAATCAAGAAATCGCTCAACGGGTACAGTATTTTTTAAAACAAAAAAAACTCCCTAATGCAGGGCGCATCAAACAAATGGAGTTGAGTATTAATCCACAAGTGGCAAAGTCATTGGGGCTAAAAATACCAAGCACCGAGGAATTGCAAGCTAAAATGCGTTTTGAGGAGTTGCCGATATGGCCATAACTTCAAAGTGGAGTCTACGGACTCGGATTTTATTGCTCACCTCATTACCTGCCTTTTTAATGTTTGTCATTATGTTGGCCTATCATGTATTTGAGCGTTTACACGATGCTCAAACCGAGCAAGACCGCTCAGGTAAAATCATGGCAACACAATTAGCTGCAGCCACCGATTTTGCTATTATGTCGGGTAACTTTGATTCCTTAGTGCCACAAGTTGACTCTATTTTGGCGCAGCCAGGTACAACAACGGTGCGTATTTTAGATACCAATAAGCGTGTTTTATTTAGCAAAAAAAATCAAACAGCAACCTTTGATCCCCCAGAATATTATCTTGAAACAGTGCATCAACAAAGTCTTAAACTAGATGAAACAGATTGGCTCGTAAACGATGTACCACTAAAAGAAAAAGACACTATCTTAGGTTTTGTAGAAATTAGCTTTAGCTCGGAATATATACTTCAAAAAGAAAAAGCAATTATTTTCAAAAGTATGGCGTTGGCATTAGTCGTATTGTTGTTAGTCGGCGGGATTGGTTTGTGGTTGGCTTTTGCCCTAGAAAAACCACTACGCGCCATTATAGGTTTAGTTGGCGCACTCAAAAATCGTCAGTTTGAGCAGCGCGTACATATTAAACAAGATGGCGAGTTAGGGGCGTTAGCCTATCATCTTAATTTATTGGCTGCGATGTTAGAAGAACATAGAGCATTACAGCTTAAAAATACCGAAGAGTTATCAACGGCACGTCATCGTGCTGATAAAGCAAATCAAGCTAAAAGCGAGTTTTTGGCGATGATGAGCCACGAGTTGCGTACTCCGTTAAATGCAATTTCGGGTGGCTTACAGTTGTTAAATGGTGAGCCACTACCTGACTCTAGTAAAGAGTTTGTGGATATGGCCACCATTGCAACAGGTGATTTGCGGCGTTTAGTAGATGATGTTTTAGACTTTTCTAAAGTGGAAGAAGGTCGCTTGGCGTTAAATATGCGCCCATTTTTACCACAAAATTTATTACAACATATTGCCGATTTATTTAGGATAGAGGCGGCACAAAAGTCTTTAGATGTTGTTTTTTTATTAGAGGGAGAAACGGATATTTGGCTCAAAGGCGATGATATGCGTATTCGTCAAATTTTATCTAAGTTACTAGACAATGCGATTAAATTTACCAAAAAAGGTCGTGTTGGTATTAAAGCTAAAATTAGTCGTTATAACGACACCCAAGCACAGCTCTTTTGTGAGGTTTTTGATACGGGTATAGGTATTAATGCGAATGCTTTGTCACATATTTTTCAGCCTTTTACACAAGTTGACCGTTCGCATACACGTAGTTTTGGCGGTGCAGGATTAGGTTTAGCCATTGCGTCACGCTTAAGTCGTTTAATGCACGCTGAGTTGCGCGTCGAAAGTGAATTGTTGGTAGGTACAAGTTTTTCTTTTGAAGTGGTTTTACCTATTTGCACCGAGTGTGGTGCATCTCAAGAGGTTTTGCCTATTAGTTTTAATGGTAAAAAGTCGGTATTTACTGCTCATGTGTTAGTTGTAGATGATAATCCCGCTAATCGAAAAGTGGCTGAGGCTATGCTCAAAGCTGTCGGTTGTACGGTGGCTAGTGCCAATAATGGCCAAGAAGCTTTAAATGAATTAATTGCAGGCGGTATCGATCTCGTGTTAATGGATTGTCAAATGCCTATTATGGATGGTTATGAAGCAACCCGCGTGTGGCGCGAACAAGAAACCAAAAGACGTATTCCTATTGTGGCTTTGACGGCAAATGCCAGCCCTGAAAATGAAGAAAATTGTATTACCGCAGGCATGGACTCGGTATTAAGCAAACCATTTCGCCGTCAACAACTCGAGATGATTTTAAGTGCATGGTTGGTTTAGCAACAAACGCCATCAAATACGATTAGTGGTGGCGGTGTAGGGGTTGAGGTATGAATAGCGCAGGCTACATGCCAATCAGAATGGTCGTAACGGTGTACCACTAAGGGTAAATGCTGATACGCACTGGGAGCATTTATCGGATTGTTGGTATTCATAGTAAAAATAACACTGGCTAAATGATGTGCCAATCCTTGATGCCATGCTTTAACACAAGCCTCTTTGCGTGTCCAAAAATCTAAAAAAACAGGCAATGCTTGTTGCTGCGGTAGAGTGTTTAAAAAGTCATATTCTTGTGGCGCAAAAAAACGTTTGGCAATGGCCATAAACCGAGGGTTGTCTATTTTTTGCTCAATATCTATGCCGCAATGAGGGCTTAAACTTAAAATACATGCGACCCAGTTTGCACTATGACTTAAGCTGGTATGTAAAGCGGTTTGGGTATTATCTAATATTAAACGCTGATTATGACGTAAAAAATGCCATTCTAGCTCACGATTTTCGTGTAACGATAAACAGCGGCGCAACAATAAACGACTTGCAATAAAACTTTGTAGGCGTTGAGGGTGGCGGTAGCGTGTGGCTTGTTGTTGCTCCTCATCAGGCAGTTTATTTAAATAGTCTGCATTGTTTAATACAGACCATTCAATGGGGGCAACATAACAAATACTTGTCATTTATCAAGTACTAACAAAGGGTTAACACGAGCATTGTTAATACTTACGCCCCAATGTAAATGTGGGCCTGTTGCTCGACCCGTATGCCCAACCTTGCCAATAGCGTCACCTTGTTTAATGGTTTGACCTTTAACGACGTCAATTTTGCTTAAATGACACATCATCGAAATAATGCCTTGACCGTGGTCAAGCATCACCGTTTGACCATTAAAAAAATAATCACCAGTTTGAGCCACCACACCATCGGCAGGTGCAGCCACAGCTTTACCTTCAGGAGCAGCAATGTCTAAACCTGAATGTGGGTCACGCGCTTGGTCATTAAAAAAACGTTTTAAACCAAAAGGGCTGCTACTTTTACCTTGAATAGGCATTTTAAAGGATGGCCATGAAAGTGTAGCCGTGCTAAAACTTTGATATACCACTTTTTGTTCTGCCGCTTCACGACTGTAACGTGCTAACTCTTCTTCATTAGGTGTCACTTTATTACTTTGCGTTTGTTTGAGGCTAATGCGCTGTTCGGGATAATCTTTGGCTTCTACATTAAAACTTAAGGTATCCATAAAATCTGGGGCTTGTAAAATAACAGAGTTATTGCCCTCATTGATACTAAGTGGAATGCCTACAATAGCGATACGTTCATTTTGCTGTGTAATAATAGGCACTTGAGTATTGTTAAAAAAAACTTGCACATTGTTGGGCGCATATTCGGGTAAAGTAATAAGTGCAATGCCGCCCGCTGTTAATTGTGTTTGAGGTAAAGCAAATACCATTTGTGACGCAGCGATCATCATCATAAAAGCAGTTTTGTTCATCATAAAACCATATAGAAATTTGTGCTACATTGAAGCTTTACACACATGATTAAAAATAAATAAAGGATACATTGAGCGTTTTTTAAGATTAACAGGTCTAATAGATTAAGGAGAAATAAATGTCCTCAAAAATAGTTGTGATTATGTTAGTAGGAGCGGCGATATTTGCTTGGACAGAGAAAGATGCTCTAAAAAAGCAATGGCAGAAGTATTTTAAAAGCCAAGCAAATGCAACACAAACTGCTATTTATACATGGAAAGATGAAGATGGGACGATACATTTTTCGTCAACACCTGATAATAAAAATGCCAAATTAAGTACTATTGATACAGGCAAAATAACACGTTTAGAACCCTTGCCAGAGCCTCAAAAAGTACAACCTAAAGAAGATAAACTACTGTTACTAAAAATGCGTGAGGAGTTAGAAGCTAATAGAAACAAAATGCAAGAAGAAAAAGAACGTCGAGTCATGCAACAGTAACATATTGCCGACAATGACACATTGAAGTTAGCTATGCAAAAGCGTTATAACAGACCACTGAAAATAATATTAAAATTGGAGTATTCCCATGATAAAAACACGTCTTTCGGTTGCCATACTAGCTGCAACCCTTGCCTTAACAGGTTGTATTGGTGATGACGAGCAAGAACAAGCAGTCACCGAATCTTATGTGGGTTTTGACCCTGTCGTTGCTTCTGCCGATAATGCCCATTTACCTGCAGCTCAACAACGTGGCCCCGTGATTCCTTTTCCGTTTGATGCTTTGTTTGCAAATTCAACTACACCAACTTTAAATATTCCTAACTCTGTCACTGACCCTAATCCATTGGTGACTCAGGCGAATCTTCAAGATGGATTTTCAACTACTGCATCTTGGTTTATAGATGTTTTTGGTATGGTTAATTTGGATACGGTTGCTGCTGATAAAGACAATCCTTTATCAAATAATCTGATGATTATCAATAAGTCAACTGGTCAACCTCTAATGTATGGTACTGATTTTGCTGTTCAAACCTCTACTGTTAAGGATGATTCGGGTGTGCCAATTAGCGCACAACGTACCCGTTTGTTGATTGAACCTCTCAAGCCACTTACTCCAAACACAACTTATGTTGTTTTGTTGAAGAAAGGCGTTAAAACCATGAATGGTGGCATGGTTCAACCCAGTTTTATGTTTAACTACTTAAACAGTGACACAAAAATTAAGGATGTCAAAGATAGTTATTTTAATCGCTTTAATCCTACAGAAATAGGCACCTTAGAAGCCTTGCGGGACTTGGTTCGTAATAAAGTTGTCAATACTTTAAAGGCGATACCTGTACTTGGGGTTACAGATAGTAATGTATTGTTGGCGTATAGCGTGACTACCCAAAGCACCACTAAAACCTTAGATAAAGTTGTTGCTCAGTCGTTGGCTGGTGATATTGCTGCTTTTCCGACAGGGAAAACAACCCAAGATTTAATTCCTACGCTACCTGCCAATGCTGATTTGTATGTGGGGACGTTAAAAGTGCCTTATTATATGGAAACGCAAGCAGATGCAAGCTCAGCTAATCCAGCTCCTATTTTAAGTACTTTTTGGAAGGCTGATGCTACTCAACCTGATAATGCAGCTAGCTTTTTGGGTGTAGATGGTGCTTGTGCTGCGTATGCAGCTAAGCCGAGTCTCAGTACCACTACTTGCTTTCCAATGCCTGTTAAAAAGCATGACCAAACCATTCCCATGTTAATTAGTGTGCCTAAAACTCCTAAACCATCAACAGGTTGGCCAGTTGTAATTTTTCAACATGGTATTACAGGTAATAGAACCAATATGTTACCTATTGCGCCTGCATTTGCTCAAGCTGGCTATGTCGTGGTTGCTATTGATTTGCCCTTGCATGGTATTTTGCCAACAGATGATGCAAAAGCACTTAGGATTCCAGGTGTTTCTGAGCGGACGTTTGATGCAGACTTTGTAAATAATGATAATCCAGACGATGCAAAACCTGATGGTAAAGCAGATCCTTCGGGCTCGTACTTTATTAATTTAGGTAGTCCACTCACCAGTCGTGATAATGTGAGACAAGGTGCTGCTGATATTTTAGTGCTTGCCAAGAGTTTAGGAAATTTAGACCTTGACGGGGTTGCAGGTGGTGATATTGATACCTCGAAAATTCGTTTTACAGGTATTTCCTTGGGTGCAATCGTCGGGACGGTTGCGTTAGGGGCGGATAAAGATAAAGTTATTGGTGCCGCGTCGTTATCTGTAGGTAGTGGTGGGATTGCCAAAATGCTCGATGCTTCTTATGCCTATGGGCCAAGAATTGTAAAAGGGCTTGTTAATAAAGAAAAACCAGAAAAAACAGTATTTGAGGGCACAGACAAATACGAAGGCTTTATGCGTTTTGCTCAAACTTTAACTGATGCAGGTGATCCAATTAATTTTGCACTTGATGCAAAAAATAATCATCCAATATTGTTTACCGAGGTGCTTGGCGACTTAGTTGTGCCTAACAAAGCTATTAAAACTACCGATTTGCTTGCAGAAGAACGGCCATTTTATGACAGCGTTGGAGCGACTGGTTATTTGTCAGGTACAAATGCATTAGTAAGTATCATGGGCTTAGATCAGTCAATGCCTGCTGTAGATATTGCAGCTATTACGCCTACTCAGCAAGTCAATGGAGCTGGATTAGGAGTGTTGGTTAAATTTAAGCAAGGCCAGAGCAAACATGCCTCATTGATTGATCCGAGACATCCTAAAGATGAAGATACTATGGATGCTATTGTGGCAACTGAGACAGAAAAAGCTCTTTATTTAGCTGTTACTCAAGAAATGCAACGTCAAACAGTAAACTTTATTGTGTCTAATGGTGTATGTTTACCCATTGGCCAAAATTGTGCGTTTTAATGTTGAGTGAAGCTAAATTCGAGGGTGAGCCCATGTGTTCACTCTAAAGAGAGAGGCGGACCTATGTGTCTGCCTCTGCTTTCATATATCCAATTTTGACTCATCGCGTATTAACCCTTTAATCCCACGCCATGACAGACTATAATTGCGCGACTTTATTTTCTTAGTCCGCGAGTGGCGTGTTTATGTTAACCATCGTCCAAGAAGCTCTCACATTTGATGACGTGCTTTTACTTCCTGCTTATTCTAATGTTTTGCCTAAAGATGTTTGCCTAAAAACGCAGTTTACGCGCGGCATTCAATTAAATATTCCGCTAGTCTCTGCTGCAATGGATACCGTCACCGAAGCCAAAATGGCGATTGCTATGGCACAAGAAGGCGGCATTGCCATTCTTCATAAAAATATGGATATTAGCGCACAAGCTGCCGAGGTGCGTCGTGTTAAAAAATACGAAGCTGGAATGGTTAAAGACCCGATTACTGTTAATCCCGAAACCACTATTTTAGAGTTGCTCACCTTAACTCAAGCGCACAAAATTTCTGGCGTACCTGTGGTTAAAGGTGATGATTTAGTGGGTATCGTGACTAGCCGTGACTTACGTTTTGAAACGCGTTTAGATCAACCCGTTTCGGCGATTATGACTCCTAAAAGCCAATTAGTAACGGTCAAAGAGGGCGAGTCTTCTCAAAATATTAAAACCTTATTACATCAGCATCGTATCGAAAAAGTATTGGTGGTTGATGATGACTTTAAACTCAAAGGTTTAATTACTGTTAACGATTTTCGCAAAGCCGAAATGTATCCTAATGCCTGTAAAGATGAGCAAGGTCGTCTGCGTGTAGGTGCGGCAGTGGGTACAGGTGCAGATACCACAGCGCGTGTTGCAGCTTTAGTTGAAGCAGGCGTGGATGTATTGGTGGTAGATACAGCACATGGTCATTCGCAAGGTGTTATTGACCGCGTGGCATGGATCAAAAAAACTTATCCACAGATTCAAGTGATTGGTGGCAATATTGCCACAGGTGAAGCAGCCTTAGCCTTGTTAGAAGCAGGCGCAGATGCCGTTAAAGTAGGTATTGGCCCGGGTTCAATTTGTACCACGCGTATTGTGGCAGGTATTGGTGTGCCGCAAATTTCGGCTATTGATAACGTGGCTAAAGCTTTAAATAATCGTATTCCGTTAATTGCCGATGGTGGTATTCGTTATTCGGGTGATATAGCTAAAGCCATTGCCGCAGGCGCACATGTGATTATGGTTGGCTCGTTATTGGCAGGAACAGAAGAAGCGCCTGGTGAAGTCGAGTTATTTCAAGGCCGTTATTACAAAGCGTATCGTGGCATGGGTTCTTTGGGTGCCATGTCGGGTTCTACAGGCTCCAGTGACCGTTATTTTCAAGATGCCTCTGCAGGGGTCGAAAAATTAGTACCCGAAGGCATCGAAGGTCGTGTGTCTTATAAAGGGCCAATGAGCGGTATTGTGCATCAATTGATGGGTGGTTTACGTTCGTCAATGGGTTACACAGGCTCGGCCAATATTGAAGAAATGCGTACTAAACCGCAATTTGTCAAAATCACCTCCGCAGGTATGAAAGAGTCTCATGTCCATGATGTGACTATTACCAAAGAAGCCCCCAATTATCGGGTGGGTTGATTCCTTTTTTATCTCCCTCTCCTTATAGGAGAGGGCAGGGGTGAGGTTGTTATTTATCCCCTCACCCTAACCCTCTCCCAAAGGAAGAGGGAATATTCTTAGAGTATTCCTATGCAAGTTGATATTAAAGCCCACCGTATTTTGATTTTAGATTTTGGCTCTCAATATAGCCAACTCATTGCGCGTCGGGTGCGTGAGTTAGGTGTGTATTGTGAATTACACGCCTTTGATATGTTAGAAGAAGACATTAAAGCCTTTCACCCCAACGGCGTTATTTTGTCGGGTGGCCCCGAAAGTGTTACCGAAGCCAATAGCCCTCGTGCGCCCGAAATTGTCTTTAATTTAGGCATTCCTGTGTTAGGTATTTGTTATGGTATGCAAACCATGGCGCAACAATTGGGCGGTTTAGTTGAAGGCTCGAGTGTGCGTGAATTTGGTTATGCCGAAGTGCATATTGACCAAGCCGATGCTTTATTTAAGGGCATTGAAGACCGCGCCAATTTTATTGATGTGTGGATGAGTCATGGTGACAAAGTCACCCGCTTGCCGCAAGATTTTGTCATTACAGCCAGTACAGCCAGTTGCCCTATTGCGGCCATGAGCTTTGAGGCCAAAAACTTTTATGGTATGCAATTTCATCCCGAAGTGACACATACTCTACAAGGCGAAGCTTTATTAAGTCGTTTTGTGCGTGATATTTGCGCTTGTGATGATTTGTGGACACCTGCCCAAATTGTTGAAGACAGCATTCATCGTATTCGTGAGCAAGTAGGCTCAGACCACGTTTTATTGGGCTTGTCGGGTGGGGTAGACTCTTCTGTGGTTGCTGCGTTATTGCATCGCGCCATTGGTACACAATTAACCTGTGTTTTTGTAGATAACGGTTTGTTACGCAAAAATGAAGGCGATATGGTCATGGAGATGTTTGCCAACAATATGGGCGTAAAAGTGATTCGTGTTGATGCCGAAGAACGCTTTTTAAGTCAACTACATGGTGTAAATGACCCCGAGCAAAAACGTAAAATTATTGGCCGTGTTTTTGTTGAGGTTTTTGACACCGAATCGTCTAAAATTGCCAATGTTAAATGGTTGGCGCAAGGCACTATTTACCCTGATGTGATTGAGTCTGCGGCCAGTAAAACAGGCAAAGCTCATGTTATTAAGTCACATCATAATGTGGGTGGTTTACCTGCTGATATGAAGCTGTCGTTACTTGAACCATTACGTGAGCTGTTTAAAGACGAAGTGCGTAAATTAGGCTTAGCGTTAGGTTTGCCTTACGACATGGTGTATCGTCATCCGTTTCCCGGTCCGGGTTTAGGGGTGCGTATTTTGGGTGAAGTCAAAAAAGAATACGCCGATGTACTGCGTGAAGCCGATGCGATTTTTTTAGAAGAATTGCATAAAGCAGGTTGGTATCATCGTACCAGTCAATCATTTGCGGTATTTTTGCCCGTAAAATCGGTTGGTGTGGTGGGTGATGGTCGCCGTTATGCGTGGGTGATTGCCTTGCGTGCTGTAGAGACTATTGATTTTATGACGGCTCGTTGGGCGCATTTGCCGTATGATTTAATCGAAAAAGTATCTAACCGTATTATTAACGAAATTGCAGGCGTGTCGCGTGTGGTATATGACGTTTCGTCTAAACCACCTGCAACTATTGAATGGGAATAATGTGATACAACGCCCTCTCTCTATGGGAGAGGGTTGGGGTGAGGGCTTAAATCATGTCTCTTTCTGCAAAAATTGAAAATACCGAAGCCGCGCTGTTAGAGTTAATCTTGTTTTTTGTGCGTCATAGTTTGCCTGCATGGCCNNCAATGGGCAAAAATCCCATTAATGGGCGAGTATGGCTTAATGCAGGTGGAAATCACCTATATTGATGGCTATCGTGTCGAAAATTCTCAAGCCGAGCAAGTGCATTTTAATCGTTTGTTAGAGCAAACTATGCACGCTTTTAATAACTTGCGTTTGTATGTGCGTTCTGGTGTAAATCGTCCTTTATTAGAGATTTATGTTGATAGCCAATAAGTTATTTTCTACTGATGACATTCACTTTATGCAGCAAGCCTTAACGCTGGCACAGCAGGGCGCATTATTAGGTGAAGTGCCTGTAGGTGCGGTATTAGTATTAGATAATCACATTATTGGTGAGGGTTATAATCAACCGATTTTAAGCCATGACCCTACGGCTCATGCCGAAGTCGTTGCTATACGCCAAGCGGCACAACATCTACAAAACTATAGACTCGAAAATGCCACTTTATATGTCACTCTTGAGCCATGCACTATGTGTGTTGGGGCATTAGTTCATGCCCGTATTAATCGTGTGGTGTTTGCCGCCGCAGAACCCAAATCAGGCTCTTTGGTCAGTGCTAGACGGCAATTAGATATTGGCTACTATAATCATGTGTTTAGTTATCAAGGTGGCTTACTGGCACAAGAGGCCAGTAAGCTGTTGTCAGATTTTTTTAGGGGTAGGAGAGAGGCGAAGAAAATTTCGCCAATGTAAACAGGTTAGGGTAAAGGAGTTAAAACAATGGCTGCTTTTAAAGCATCAAAGGCTGTTTTGTTAAAAGCAATACCTTGAGATATACGGCCTTTAGGAACAAAAATGCCTTGCACCACCCTTCCATTTTGCACTGCCCACAACAGTTCACGACCACTCAAAGGATTTAAGTATTCAGGAATATCAAAGACAATCAGTGTTTGGCCATTTACTGTTTTGCGGCTCCATATGCCTTTGTCAACAACATCAACTACCATCACGGCATTATCGGCATCAATGCCGACTTTACGCACATCAAGTACCCCATTGGCAGATAGATGTACTTCGACGTTATTAGCCAATCTAAACCAGTTAGCACTAAAGTAATTTTGAGCCTCGTTCAATGTAAAAAATAACTGCTCTGGGTGATATGTGTCTGTAAGCATGCGAGGGGTGAAAACATCGTCGTCGTAACTTGAGTCGGAAATCGTGTAGCGGTCAACGTGGTTGATGTTGGTATAAATATAGCTCATTGAGCCAGAAGGAAAAGTTGCTGAGCTTAACGGCAAAAGCTGCAAAAACATATACTGCTTATTGAGCAGTGAACGGCTTAATTCTAAATAACCCGATATAGAGATGTTTGTGATACTGCCTGCGCTAATAGACTCAGTACTGTTGCCAAAGGCGGTGCTGTAGGTAGCAGTATTGCCACTAAAACTCACTATAGACTCATCCGCCTCAGACACAGAAAACCAACCTTTAGCCCCTAACACTAGTCCAGTGATATTGCTTTTATTAACAACGGCACCCGTTTGTAAATTGAGTTGATTTAACATATTTTGAGAGGTGTATGTGCCATTTGCCTGTTTGTTGACGTTACTAGAACCGTAATAAAAACTAGCAGGATAAAAACTAGCACAAGATGTAGAGCCATCGCTGCACTGTGTTGTAGGCTTAAGTTCGACCTGTAATACAGCTACAGAGTTATTCGAGAGTGCGATGTCTTGTGCAGACACATTGGTGCGTGGCAGTGAGGCCAATTTTAGTAGCTCAGGAATAGGGGCAGAAAGAGCTGTCTCCAGTAATGGGCTGTAGCCTTCTGCATTGATATCCCCAAGAATGAAGGGCGCTTGTTGTAAAAATCCACGCACCGCAATGGAGTGCTGTATTTTGGCAGAATATAGCGAGGCATCTGCAGATTTTTTGATGTAATCGGT
>DDBM01000128.1:0-3916 GCA_002333125.1 Moraxellaceae bacterium UBA2032
TTTTCTTTGGCGAGTTTATCTTCTTTAGCCTTTTGTTCTTTATCGGCTTTTTCTTTATTTAGGGCGATGGTGTCCGATGCCGTCGGTTTTTGTTGAGACGGTGTTGGCGGCGTAACTGCTTCTGGGCTAAGTACTTCGGATGGGACTGCAACAGGTGTTGCTTGAGAAGATGACACTAGAGTAGCTTGTAATGGGCTAGAAGCAGGCGGCAGTGTAGGCACAAAATGCGCCGAAAAAAGCCACAATGCTGCCATCAATGCGGTATGCAGCAATAAGGATTGTACGAGTGGAGAATTAAGGTAACGACTAATCATGTTGACGCTAATCAATGGGTTTCGGAGGGTTCGGTTAATAAACCAACCCGTAAAATTTGGGCTTTTTGTAGCGAAGCCATGAGTTTAACCACTTCACCATAAGGAACTTGAGTATCACCATTAATGAGTACCTGTAACTCAGGGTTTTTCTGTTGATGCACCAACAAGGACTCGGTAAGTTGCTCAAGGAGTACGGGGCTACTGTCGTTTTTATCTTCTTTAAGCCAGTAGCTACCATCGGCTTTAATGGTGATGACAATAGGTTCTTGGCTGTCAACTTGCATGGCTTCGCTGTCAACCTTAGGTAATTCAACTTTTAAGCCTTGGGTCAGCATTGGGGCAGTAATCATAAAAATGACTAACAACACCAACATCACGTCAATGTAAGGCACAACATTCATTTCGGCCATTAACTTTTGTCTAGGCCGTTGAAAAGGACTTTGTTCCATGCTCTTAACTCTCGCGGTGCAGAATGCCCATAAATTCATCGGCAAACATGGTGTAACGGTTATTTAATACGTCACTGTTGGCCATAAAATGGTTATAAGCCAATACCGCAGGAATCGCAGCAAACAAACCAATCGCCGTTGCAATCAATGCCTCGGCAATACCCGGTGCTACGGTCGCGAGTGTGGCTTGTTGTACTTTAGCTAAACCAATAAATGAGGTCATAATACCCCACACGGTACCAAATAAACCCACATAAGGGGCGGTGGACGCAATGCTGGCTAGGGCAGGGAGCTTACCTTCGAGACGATTTTGCTCTTGTGATAAGGTAATACGCATGGCTCGTGTCACGCCTTGCATAATAGACTCTTGATTGAGTCCTTTTTGTTTAAGACGGGTAAACTCTTTAAAGCCTGTATAAAACAGGGCTTCTGCCCCTTGTAAATCTTCTTTATGCTGACTTTTTTGGTACAAGCTGCTTAAATCTGCGCCCGACCAAAATAGCTCTTCAAAATTTTTTAAATCACGCATGGCACGACGATGCACACGGCGATATTTAACAATTAAGCTCCATGAATACACAGAGGCCGCTATCAAAGACAGCATTACCAATTGCACAGGAATACTGGCATGGCTAATTAATCCTAAAATAGAAAGATGTTCAGTCATAATGTTGTGCAAGTAGTTGAGTTAAGCGGGAGGGCAAAGCACACGGTTTAAGGCTTTGTTGATGAACACAGGCAATGTCAATTATGGCACAAGCTAACAAAGTTTGCTGATGATATAAGTATTGCTCAAATGTTAGCGATGCTTTGCCCTGTTTGATAATACGCGCTGTGACCTGTAATAAGTCGTCCATTTTAGCGGGTTGTTTATAATCTATCTGCACTTTTCGTACAACAAAAAGGTAATCTTCTGTTAATAAATAATGCCCAAAACCAATATGACGCAAATATTCGGTACGGGCGCGCTCCATAAACTTTAAATAATTAACGTAATACACAATCCCTGCGGCATCGGTATCTTCAATATAAACCCGAATGGGAAGGCTAAACTCAGTCATTGGCTTTGNNCCATATCTTGTTGAATTAAATACGGTTCTACCACATCTTCGAGTGTGCCTGAATCTTCGGCAATCGCAGCAGCAAGGGCTTCGACACCTGCGGGACCCCCATTAAATTTTTCCATTAAGGCTAATAAGTAACGACGGTCTAAGTTATCAAATCCGTGTTGGTCAACATCGAGCATATTGAGCGCAGCACAGGCAACCTCGGCGGTAACAGTGCCGTCACTTTTAACTTCGGCATAATCACGTACGCGGCGTAATAAGCGGTTGGCAATACGTGGTGTACCACGCGCACGTTTGGCAATTTCGTGCGCGCCTTCGGCTTCCATGGGGACATTAAGTAAACGTGCCGAACGAACAACAATCGTGCTTAAATCTTGGACATTATAAAACTCTAAACGCTGTACAATGCCAAAACGGTCACGCAACGGTGAGGTTAATAAACCTGCACGCGTGGTAGCGGCTACTAGGGTAAATGGCGGTAATTCGAGTTTAATGGAACGTGCGCCCGGCCCTTCACCAATCACAATATCTAATTGATAATCTTCCATCGCAGGGTACAAAATTTCTTCAATAACAGGCGATAAACGATGAATTTCGTCAATAAATAACACATCGCCTTCTTCTAAATTAGTTAGTAGAGCGGCTAAATCACCTGCTTTTTCTAAAACAGGGCCACTGGTTGATTTAATTTCGCATTCCATTTCACGGGCAATAATGTTGGCCAGCGTAGTTTTACCTAAACCCGGTGGGCCAAAAATTAAGGTGTGGTCTAGGGCTTCGCCGCGTGTTTTGGCGGCATGGATAAAAATTTCCATTTGTTCGCGTACTTTGGGTTGACCTATATAGTCGGCCAAACTGGTGGGGCGAATGGCGCGGTCAACAACTTCTTCGTGACGCTGTGCCTGAGGCGTAATAATAGGATTATGTGCCATAGTTTGTGTTCGTTAATTTAAGGGGCTTATATGGTTGACAATGTTAGCATAGCGAGGAAGTGCTTGCGTTAATGTTGCTATAAAGAAGAAAAATGTGCGTCAGTTAGTGGCGTTTTTGGTGTTGGCTTGTTGGCGTAAAGAGGGGCTTTTGATGACCTCTCAAACCCTACTTAACCATTGCCTTTAACGCCGCGCGAATCAGTCCTGCGGTGTCCTCATGTTGGCTTTTAACTAAAGCGACTGCTTTTTGTGCTTCTAACGGTTTATAACCCAAAGCCATTAAGGCCTGCTCGGCTTCGGCAACAGGCGACAAAGGACTGGTTAAGGTTAAACGCTCGTTGGGTGTGGCACTGTGAGGCATTAATTCTTTAATACGGTCACGTAGTTCAATCATTAAGCGTTCGGCTGTCTTTTTGCCTACCCCTGGAATTTTGGTTAAAGTCGAAATATCTTCACTTTCAATACAACGTAAAAAGGCATTTGTCTCCATACCCGACAACAAAGCTAAGGCCACTTTGGGGCCTATACCACTCACCTTTAATAACAATCTAAACAGGGCGCGTTCTTCTTTTTCACTAAAACCATATAATAATTGTGCATCTTCACGCACCACTAAATGTGTCCATAACACTTCGGTTTCGCCTAAACGTAAACGGCAAAATGTCGAAAGTGGGGTCTCAACTTCGTAGCCTAATCCATTGATATCAATAATAATTTGTGGCGCATGTTTGTCAACAATAATGCCTTTAAGACGACCAATCATAATAAATCCTGAGTGTTATTTTTTAATGGTTTCAATTGTACTGTTTTATTTTAAAAAAAGAGTCATAAATTTAGCCGATTGATTTACAATTCTTGCCAGTTTGATTTAGTGATTTTTAGGAAAAGATTTATGGCCATTATGACGCTTGAACAATGTGTAGGAAATACGCCTTTAGTGCGTTTACAGCGTTTAGGCGCACATACAGGTAATACCTTGTTGGTAAAGTTAGAAGGTAATAATCCTGCGGGATCGGTCAAAGATCGTCCTGCGTTGAGTATGATTATTCATGCCGAAATGCGTGGCCACATTAAAACAGGTGATACTTTAATTGAGGCTACCAGTGGTAATACAGGCATTGCCTTAGCGATGGCGGCTGCCATTAAAGGCTATA
>DDBM01000128.1:3955-12479 GCA_002333125.1 Moraxellaceae bacterium UBA2032
TGATACCGAAGGTAAAGTGACGCACTTTATTAGCTCTATGGGTACAACGGGTACTATTATGGGTACGTCACGTTATTTAAAAGAACAAAATTCGGCGATTCAGATTGTAGGTTTGCAACCCGAAACAGGTGCACAAATTGCGGGTATTCGTCGCTGGCCAACCGAATATTTACCGACTATTTTTGAACCTAGCCGTGTTGACCAAGTTATAGATATTCCTCAAGCTGCCGCCGAACAAACCATGCGTGATTTAGCGCGTTGTGAGGGAATTTGTGCAGGCGTGTCGTCGGGTGGTGCGGTATGGGCGATGCTGCAATTGGCCGAACAGGTACAAAACGCGGTCATGGTGGCGATTATTTGCGATAGGGGCGATAGGTATTTATCGACAGGTTTGTTTAGGGGCAGTTGACGTTTTGATTTAGCCCTNNTCCCAAAGGGAGAGGGAGTTCTGCTCAAATGTCAAAATACCTAAAGCCGAGGTTATCGAGGCCAAAGAAACAACACAATCAAACCTGTCACAAAGGCTAATCCAAAAATTACAGATAGTTTTTTAAGTAGTAGCGTATTACCTAACACCGCAACCGAACCCCATTTAAAAGCTAAATTGGCTAAAATAGCAACAAGGACTAATTGCCAACCTGTCACGGCTTCTAAGCGATGGCTTTCGACTAAGCGTCCCGTAGAAAGAGTAATTGCGTCCACATCGGTTAAGCCCGAAATCGTGGCAATTAAATATAAACTTTGTTCGCCAAATAACTCTTTAGCGGCAGCAACGGCAAAAATAATAAGGCCGTATAATCCACCAAATACAATAGCACTCATTAACTCGGCAGGATTTTCGGGTTCGGGCATGGTGTGAGTTTCGCCGCTACGTTTAAAATATAAAGCCACACAAATAGCTACCATAATGCCAAATAAGCTGAGTAATGGAGGAGCAACCGTTTTGGCAGCAGACGGCGACACAATCACAAAAGCTAAAGTGACTCTTATAACGGATACTGTCGTGGCTAACATAATGGCTAAAGCCGCTAAAGAGCTAGTTTCGGGGCGGTTTTTGGTATTGCGTGCATAAGATACGGTGGTGGCGGTACTGGATATTAAACCACCTAATATGCCTGCTAATAACGTGCCTGCTTTATCTTTAAACACTTTGTAAGCGGCATAACCCATTAGGCTAATGGCAACAATTAAGACCACCATACGCCAAATGTCATAGGGATTAAGTACCTTAAAAGGCCCATAAGTTTGATTGGGTAAAATAGGCAAAATGACTAAGGCAATGGTTACAAAGCGCATAATGGCTAAAATATCGCGTTCACCCATTTGACGTACAAAACCGTGTAATGCATCTTTCATTTGTAATAATACGGCGGTTGCAGCACCCACGACAATCGCTAAGGTCATGTGGCCAAAGGTTAAATACACGCCAATAGCATAAATTAATAATGCCGCAATTTCGGTGGTAATACTGGCATCAGTATGTTCTTTGTTTGCAAACAGTTTGGCACTTAAAATAATAACGGCAAGGCTCACAAAACTGGCAGCAATGACCCATCCGCCAAACTCTTGGGCTAAAAACCCCGTCATTGCACCCATTAAACTAATTAAAGGAAAGGTTCTAATGCCTGCAAGTTGAGACGCTGCTTTTTCGCGCTGTAGGCCAACTAAAAAGCCTAAGCCGAGGGTAACTGCTAAAATTTGTAGTTCACTATTCGTCATCAATTAAGGGTCGCCATTGTTGTTCGATTAAAATTTCTAAAGGTTTAAAGTTACGTTTATAAGCCATTTTAGGACTGTTTTTTACCCAATAGCCTAAATATAAAAAATCCATTCCTATTTTTTGGGTACAAAAAATTTCCCATAAAATGGCATAAGTGCCTAAGCTGCGGCTCTCAAAACTAGGGTCATAAAAGGTATAAACAGCCGATAAACCGTTTTTTAAAACATCACATACCGCAACGGCTACTAATTTACCGTCTAATAAAAACTCGTATAAATGTGTATCACTCCAATCCGAAAATAAAAAAGACAAATATTGTGCAACCGAAGGGGGGTACATATCACCATCGGCATGACGTTCTTTAATATAACGTACATATAATTCATAATGATGTTGGTAGTAGGTGGCTGCCACTCGTTTAACGCTAATGTCTTGGTTTTTTTTCCAAACCCGTTGTTGTTGGCGCGTTATTTTAAATTGGTTAACAGGGATGCGTACCGACAGACAAGCATTACAGCCCACACATTGTGGTTTATAAATATAATTGCCACTACGTCTAAAACCATAACCTGATAATTGGTAATACAGCATATTGGTCATGGTCGCTTCGGGGTCAGCAAACAGCGTAATTGCTTGTTGATTTTGTAAGTAGCTACAATTATGAGGTGGCGTGCTAAAAAATTTTAGCCCAGAAGACGCTGTCATAAGCATTTTCCTAGTTTTTTGATTTTTTTTGTTTAGCGTTATTTAGTTATCATTATACGTCAAGTGTACGGTATTTTTTAATGCAGCCCAATCGGGCATAGGCTGTTTAATTTCTTGTTGTAAAATACTTAAAAAATCCTGCCGTGCTAAGGTCGTTGCACCTAAGCTCATTAAATGGTCATTGGGTAATTGACAATCCACTAAAGGAAAACGCCATTGTGCACAAATTTTCATCAAAAAAGCAAAAGCGACTTTAGAGGCATCGGTTTGCGTGCTAAACATTGACTCTCCAAAAAATAGCTGGCCTAAATTAAGACCATACAAGCCTCCCACTAAAACTTGTTGTTGATTCCATACTTCAATGGAGTGAGCCACGCCTTGTTGATGAAGTTGGCTATAACTTTCAATAATTTGGGGGTTAATCCATGTGCCATCGGCATAAGCACGAGGTGCAGCACAGCGCCGCACAAGCTCGGTAAAACAGCGATCAACAGTAATAGTAAATATATTTGCTTTTAGTGTTTTTTGCAGTGAGCGTGAGGCTTTGAATTGTTGAGGATAGATGATGCAGCGTGGTTCTGGACTCCACCATAAAATGGGGCTGTTTTCGTCTTCGTTATACCACGGAAATACACCAACACTATAAGCTTTAAGTAAAGTTTTGGGGCTTAAGTCGCCACCATAGGCTAATAAACCGTCATCATCTACATACTTAATGTCTGGAAAACAAGGTGGGTTAGGTGGTAAAAAAACAGGCATAAAAACGTACTCTTGTCTCTTTAAAAAATCTATGCGAAAAACTAAATGCTAATATTTTAATCTGATAGGATTGTCGCCTATTTGTTTTAATTATCCTAGCTTTTCATGTTGTAAATAGGATGCTTCGTCACTAAAAAGACTTAGATAGAATTAAAAGTAAATTGATATTTCGTTGTTCCGATTTGCCACATTTCTATTAGAGTTTTTTATGAGTGCTTGCTTAAGCTGTGGTGCCTGTTGCGCGAGTTTTAGAGTGTCTTTTTATTGGGCAGAAACGACGGAGGTGATACTGGAAGGTGTGCCTCAAGAGCTTACCGATGCTATTGCCCCATTTTATAATTGTATGAAAGGCACTAACCATAAACAACCACGTTGTATTGCATTACAAGGTACGGTAGGCGAAACAGTGTCTTGTAGTATTTATGCACAACGCTCAAGCACTTGCCGTGAGTTTGATATGTTGGATGAGTTCGGGCAAATAAATCAAGCTTGTACGCAGGCAAGAGCTAAATATTATTTATTACCAATCACCCAAATATAGGAGGTTTTATGGCTCAAAAACAACTTACGACACCAATCCCTAAAAGCGATTTAATTACGCCACAAGGCTATAAAAAACTACAAGATGAGCTAGATTATTTATGGCGAGTTAAACGTCCCGAAATCACACGCTCGGTGAGTGAGGCTGCCGCACAGGGCGACCGCTCCGAAAATGCCGAATATATTTATGGTAAAAAACTCTTGCGAGAAATTGACCGTCGTGTGCGATTTTTACAAAAACGCTTACCCGAATTACGAGTCATACACGATAAACCCACAGACCAAAGTCGTATATTTTTTGGCGCATGGGTTAGCTTAGAAGATATCAATACCGAAGAAAACCTTAAATTACGCATTGTGGGTTGTGATGAAATTGACCCTGCACAACATTGGATTAGCATTGATGCGCCAATGGCCAAAGCCTTACTTAAAAAAGCGGTAGATGACGAAGTAACGGTTGAGCGTCCTATAGGGACAGCAACTTTTTTAGTATTATCAATTGCTTATTTTCAGCCATAAGCTCTTTTAGTGCATTAAAAAAATTATGTTATTATGCGATTTTTGTAAATTTGCATTGTTTTGGTGCGTCTATTTGTTTGATTTGCACCAAAAAAGACCATCTATTCGTGTGCCTATGTCTTAAAACAAAATCGTTAGGATCGGTTTGCGTTACGTTGGGGGGCTTTGTGTGCGTGGATGTTAAGCCGAGTTATCAGTTGTCAGTTTAAGCTCTGATATTTAAAAATATTAAAAGTTGGTGTGATTATTGCTTGAGATTCTGAAAGAGTAAATTTAAGTATCGTGATAGCCGTCTTATTTTTAATGGTTAAATTTTTATAGGAAGCACTAAGCTGTGTTAGGTACATCATTTTGTAAACGAGTATTAGAAAATCTTAGCACAGCGGTATTGGTGGTAGATGAGCAATTATGCGTGGTGTACTTAAACCCATCCGCAGAAATGTTATTAGCCGTGAGCCGTAGCCGTACCATTGGTCAACCGTTAGCACACATTTTTATTGATTGTGAGGGCGATGGCTCTATCCTTAAAATGGCTCAAACCCTCAAAACGGCACACCCCTTTACCAAACGTGAAGCCCATTTGCGCGTTAATGGTTTGCATGAAGTCACTGTAGATTATACGGTTTCGTCCTTATTAACACCCCAAAGCCCACCCGAATTATTAATTGAAATTCAACCTATAGACCGTTTGTTGCGTATCTCGCGTGAAGAAGCCATTGTTTCTAATCATCAAATTACCAAACAGTTGGTACGTGGTGTAGCACATGAAATTAAAAACCCCTTAGGGGGAATTCGTGGTGCAGCACAATTATTAGGCCGCGCCTTAACCGACAATAATTTAAAAGAATACACGCAAATTATTATTGAAGAAGCTGACCGTTTGCGTAATTTGGCCGACCGTATGTTGGGTTCGCGTAAATTACCCGATTTACAGGCGGTTAATATTCATGAGTGTTTAGAGCGCGTACGGTCATTAATTTTGGTAGAAGCCGAAGGTAGAGTGCAAATTGTGCGCGATTACGATTTGTCACTACCCGAACTAACAGCCGACCCCGACCAGTTAATTCAAGCGATTTTAAATATTACCAGTAATGCACTACAAGCATTGTCTGAGAATAAAAACCAACAGCAGCCTGCACGTATTATCTTAAAAACCCGCGCCCAACGGCAGTTTACCATTGGCGCGGTGCGTCATCGTTTGGTGTTAAGACTAGATATTAGCGATAACGGGCCGGGTATTGCGCCGCATTTAATTGATACCATTTTTTACCCAATGGTGACAGGGCGAGCTAGCGGTTCAGGCTTGGGCTTGGCGATTTCTCAAGATATTGTAAATTTGTATCATGGAATGATTGAGTGTGAGTCCCATGTAGGACAGACCACGTTTAGTATTTTTTTACCTTTGGAGAGCGGTTATGTCAGCAAATGATAATGTATGGATTGTAGATGATGATCGCTCGATTCGTTGGGTATTAGAAAAAGCGTTAATGCAAGAGGGTTTAACGGTCACGGTATTTGAAGAAGCGCAACTCTTACTCAACAAACTAGCCAAAGAACAACCTCATGCCATTGTGACCGATATTAGAATGCCTAATATTGATGGCCTCACTTTGCTGGCAAAAATACGCATCGACCACCCTGATATTCCTGTGATTGTGATGACGGCTCATTCGGACTTAGATTCGGCAGTTTCTTCGTATCAAGGTGGAGCATTTGAGTATTTGCCTAAACCTTTTGATGTTGACGATGCGATTAACTTAGTAAAACGCGCCATTGCTCATCATCATGAACAACATCGCAATAGTTTTCCTGCGGTGGCCGCGCCTAAAAGTGTGGATATTATTGGCGAATCACCTGCAATGCAGGAAGTTTTTAGAGCCATTGGGCGATTGTCACACTCTCATATTACCGTATTAATTAATGGTGAGTCGGGTACNNCAAGGGCGTTTTGAGCAAGCCAATCATGGTACGTTGTTTTTGGATGAAATTGGCGATATGCCTTTAGATACTCAAACGCGGTTATTACGTGTGTTGGCTGATGGTGAGTTTTATCGGGTTGGGGGGCATATTCCCGTTAAAGTGGACGTGCGTATTATTGCCGCAACTCATCAAAATTTAGAGCGTTTAGTGGCCGAAGGTAAGTTTAGAGAAGATTTATATCACCGTTTAAATGTGATACGGGTACATATACCAAGATTGCGTGACCGCCGTGAAGATATTCCCATGCTGGCACAACACTTTTTGGCACGTGCCGCTAAAGAGTTAAGTGTTGAGCCTAAAGTGTTAAAGCTAGAAACCTCGTCATTTTTACAACAATTACCGTGGCCGGGTAATGTGCGTCAACTCGAAAATACCTGTCGCTGGCTTACTGTCATGGCCTCAGGACGAGAAATTGTGCCTAGCGATTTGCCTCCCGAATTACAACACATTACTAGCCATGAGGTGGTACGTAATACCCAAACATGGGAGCAAGCCTTGGCAGAGTGGGCGCGTAAACAATTGGCTGGCGGCACAAGCTCTTTGTTAGAACAAGCTTTGCCTACCTTTGAGAGGGTGATGATTACCGCTGCTCTAAATCAAACAGGCGGTCGTCGTCGTGATGCAGCAGAAGTTTTGGGTTGGGGACGCAATACCCTAACGCGCAAAATTAAGGAGCTACATATAGAGTTGGCGGGTGAGGATGAAGAGGAGTAATACCAATTCATAGGTAGTATTGGTAGTGNNTAACTACTAAATTTGTGGTGGCTGAGCGTATTTGTGGTGGCTGAGCGTAGTCGAAGCCTACATCGCTCTTTCGGCCGCCATCACGGTTTGGCTAATTAAGGTGGCAATGGTCATTGGGCCTACACCACCAGGTACAGGTGTATAAGCACTAATACGCTCTTTTAATGCAGGGCTTAAGTCTATATCACCCACGCCACCATCAACGATGTGATACCCAGCATCTACAACAACAGCACCATCTTTAATCCATTCAGCTTTAATAAAACGAGCTTTGCCTACTGCGCCAACAATAATATCGGCTTGTTTTATCAAATCCGCCAAATTTTGTGTGCGAGAATGGCAAATGGTTACCGTGGCATTGGCTTCTAATAACATCATCGCCATTGGTTTGCCTAAAATTGCACTACGACCAACAACTACCGCATGTTTGCCTTCGAGTTCAATTTGATAATGTTTTAATAAGCTCATAATGCCTTGAGGGGTAGCCGAGCCATAAGCAGCTTCGCCCATACTCATTCTGCCAAAACCTAAACAAGTTACGCCGTCCACGTCTTTGGTGAGTTTAATAGCATCAAAACAGGCTCTTTCATCAATTTGATGTGGCACAGGATGTTGTAGCAAAATACCATGCACATTGGGGTTGTTATTAAGCTGCTCAATTTGTGCTAATAATTCTTGAGTGGTGGTGTGTGAGGGCAAGGTAACCGAGATGGAGTCCATGCCGACGCGACGGCACGCATTGCCTTTCATTTTGACGTAAGTTGCCGAAGACGGGTCATCACCTACTAAAATCGTGGCTAAAATAGGGGTTTGTTGGGTTTTTTCTTTAATATGAGCCACGCGTGTAGCTAAGTCGATTTCTACTAATGAGGCCAATTTTTTGCCATCAAGAACTAAAGCAGACATAAAAAACCTTTATTAAATACTGTATGTATTAGAGTGACCAACAAAAAACGGCTTATTAAAAGCCGTTTTGGGGGTGATGAGCAAACGCTTAAGCAACTTGTACAGGAATGGCATTAGCACTGTGGCTAACGGTATTGTCTGGGTTGCAGTAAATCAAACGCGGTTTAAAGTTAATTAACTCGGCAGAGCTGTAATCGGCATAAGCACAAATAATGACTTTGTCATTGGGTTGCGCTTTGTGAGCTGCTGCACCATTAACCGAAATCATGCGTGAACCCGCTTCGGCGCGGATAGCATAAGTAGTAAAACGCTCACCATTGGTGACGTTATAAATTTGGATTTGTTCGTACTCTAAAATGCCCGATAAATCGAGCAAATCACCGTCAATGGCGCAAGAGCCTTCATAATCAACTTCCGCATGAGTGACAACGGCGCGGTGAAGTTTGGCTTTAAGCATGGTGCATTGCATGGCGGTTGCCTCCGTAGGGGGGTATCGCAGGGCTTTATCAGGACATTTTGCATTAGGCAAAACGGGCGCGCCATTTTGCCGTAAACTGTCCCTCTATTCAACCTATCACTATAAAAAACTCGCGTATTGTAGCGTGTAAGCAGGCATTACGCAGATAAATTAAACGCTATATTATCAATAAG